>JBMFWM010000024.1:0-24142 GCA_049965275.1 Thermoplasmata archaeon
TCTATAGCAAATACTATACCTTATATTTTATCCCTTACTTTTTACATTTCTGAGTGTAAGTGATCTTGACATCGTATTTTCAACAAACAAGGATATTCGATCAAGTAAAACAAACTAATTATTTTATATCGCGGCCAGCTAAGGTATTATGCCGAAAGTGGCAGTTATCATGGGTAGCAGGAGCGACTTAGAAACAATGAAAGATGCCATTACAACCCTTCAGGATTTTGGTGTCGATGTCGTCAGCAGGATTGTTTCAGCGCACAGAACCCCGGATTTAATGATGCAATTCGCACGCAATGCAGACAAGGAAGGAATCGAGGTAATCATTGCAGGCGCCGGAGGTGCTGCGCATCTACCTGGAATGACGGCATCGTTTACCACTCTCCCTGTCATCGGTGTCCCAGTTCCAAGCAAGTACCTGAACGGTGTTGATTCTCTATATTCAATAGTCCAGATGCCTGGGGGAGTGCCTGTCGCTACAGTTGGCATTGGAAACTCTAAAAACGCTGCTTTATTAGCTCTGAGGGTACTTTCTATCAAGCATGATGACATAAAGTCCAGGCTTTTTGCTTTCATGCAAGAACAGACTAATTCTGTCCTGAAAGATAAATTATGAAATCGCTGGGAATAGTTGGAACAGGGCAACTTGGCTGGATGATGATTCTCGAAGGGAGAAAGCTTGACATCAAATTCAGCGTGATTGGATCCGATCCACAGGCACCGGCGTCAAGAATTGCGGACAAATTTTACCACAACAAAGACTACAAGGACTTTGTGGATCATTGTGATATAATAACGCCAGAATTTGAGCATGTGGATAGGCGAATACTAGAATACGCTGAAAAGCAGGGCAAACTCTTCCCAAATACAAAGTCGCTTGATCTTAAGCTGGAAAGACATCGTGAAAAAATCTATCTCACTGATATCGGGATTCCTGTCGCCGATTTTTATGTAGCAGAAGATGCAGCCAGCGCGCTTACTTTTTCAGAAAGATTTGAAGAAAGCATCATTAAAACATCAAAAGGAGGTTACGACGGTAAGGGACAATTTCATAAAAAGAAAGGGGAGAACCCAGAACTTCCGGGAGACCAGATCTATGTTGTTGAAAAATTCATCCCTTTTGATTTTGAGGCTTCAATAATTGTTGCCCGAACCAAAGATGGCAGGATATTCTTCAATCAACCGTCATATAACTATAACCAGGATGGTATTCTACTTTACAATTATGCCCCCTGTGACGATTATGGAATGCGTGAAAAAGCTTCCATCCTGGTGGAAAAACTCGATTATGTTGGTGTAATGGGGATAGAGTTTTTCATAAAAGACGGCAAATCTATTGTGAATGAGTTTGCTCCTAGAGTGCACAACTCTGGTCATCACACCCTGTCAGGATCAACCATTTCACAATTTGAGCAGCATATCCGGTGCGTACTCGGCTTGCCGATGCATGATCCCGGGCTTCTGGCCCACAGCGGTATTATTAACATACTTGGAAGAGAAATCGATGACTCGCTTGCAGGAAGAATCCTTTCGATACCCGGAACGCTCCTGTACAATTACGGCAAGAAAGCCCTTCCCAGGAGAAAAGTTGGACATGTAAATGTCACTGCATCAACCAACGAGGAATTATTGAGTCGACTGCTTGAAGTTAAGAGGATCATATATCCTGAAGAGGATTAGCTCCGCCCCTTGCATCTGCAATTACGCATGAAAGTAGATATCCTGAGGAACGATTCTCTGAAGATCGTAAATGGTGCATCATGATCCGTCGTCCTCATATCTTGTTGGAAAGAGTGAATTATCCGGTCGAAGCGTGAGATTAGTGCCGCTGACCCGAAACAGGCTGGACGAACTTAGAGAATCCGCGAAGAAGACTGATTCTCGATGGTTCACTCATAATATTGAGGAGAATCGGGGCTTTGACAAATATTTCGAGATTGCGATGGTTAACATGGAAAATCACCTTGAGATACCATTCATTGTGATATATATACCAACAAATCAGGTGATCGGCAGCACAAGGTATATGGACATCCGCTGGGAACATAAAGGCCTGGAGATAGGTAACACATGGTACGATAGGGCATACTGGGAAACAGTCGTTAATCCAGAATGCAAGTACCTGCTTCTAAGGAATGCATTCGAAGAATGGCAGGCAATACGTGTTCAGATAAAGGCGGATACGACGAATCAGCACTCTATCGCCGCCATAGCAAAACTTGGGGCAAGATTTGAAGGTATTCTCAGAAATCAGAAGATAAGGAGAGATGGTAGCATCAGGGATACGGCAATGTTCTCTGTAACGAAAGAAGACTGGCCTGACCTGAAGCCCAGGCTCGAGGCAAGGATTAAAGCGCTAGAAAATCAACGTCCTACGCCAACTTTTCCTGGTATCTGAAAGCCTTCAACAGATTGCTGTATATCATCGTAGCGGTTATGGGACCAACTCCGCCTGGAACAGGAGTTATGCGCTTAATCCACTTTGAAAGTCTTGCAAAGTCACCGTCACCAACAACTTTTCCATTGACGTAATTTATGCCGACATCTATGAACGTACAGTCAGGGTTCAGGAGTTCATCAGTGAAGAAGTTTGCCTTCCCGATTGCAGCTATCACCGTATCTGATCTTCTTGTATACTGTACAATATTTGGAGTCTTTGAATGGCATACTGATATCGTATAGTCACGGTTCAAGAGCATTTGTGAAAGCGGTCTCCCAACGACAGGCGATCTGTTAATTATCGTAACAATGCCAGTCTTAAGTTCGCTATACCTGCTCATTATCTCAACGACCGCAGAGGGTGTAGCCGGCGTCAGAAATTCCTTCCTGTTGACAATTCTTCCCTGGTTCATCGATGAAGTACCGTCAACATCCTTGTAAAACGGTATCTGGTCAACCAGGTCGCCGAAATCCAATGGCGGTGGAACAGGATTTTCTATCATTATTCCTGTTACATTTGGATCTGTTGCCAGTTCCTGAATCTTTTTCAAAACCTCATCTCTGGTCGCGCTTGGTATCTCTATAACGTTACTCCTTACTCCAAGCTTCTTTGCTCTTTTGACTTTTGCTTCAGAGTATATCCTGGCTCCCTCGTCATTTCCAATTCTAAGGATTACAAGGTTCGCCTCCTTGCCGGCCTTATCCTGGTATGCCCTGAAATCCGAGGCCAGTGTTTGCATCATTGTTTCGGCAATCTTGTTTCCATCAATGATTTCAGCAGGCAATTGATTACTTCCATTCTATAACTGATTTCAGTTCGTCCTTCTGCTTTGCAGCAAAAATAGCCGTGTTCTCGGGTGAGAATTTTGCAGTTATGACATTTTCCAGATTTTCTCCGTATGTGCAGTGCCACTTCGTCAGGTACTCAATTGCCTGAAGATAATGTTTCTTGGCTGCATCAACGCTTCCAGCTATTGTTATGTTCCTCTCAACGATATAATCGATATCCGCGCCAGTGAATGATCCAGCAGGAGCCCTTCCATTGGTGCCAAACAATATGACCACTCCATTGTAATTGACCCTTCTCAGGAAATTGAAAACGGTTGTGGGATCACCGCTGGTATCTATAAGCAGATCAATACCGAACGAGAACGGTACATCCGGGTCCTCTGCATAGTTGACGAACTTAAGGCCAAGATCATCAAAAATCTTCCGTATTTTCTGGGAAAGCGGATGCCTGTTAATCATCATGGCATTAAAGTTAAGCTCTCTTGCCATCATGGTGTACAGGAATGCTTCGCAACCTGTGCCTATCACCACCACGTTCTTGGTTAAAACCGTGGAATCTTCGTTATGAAAAATCGCTCTCTTGGAAACCGTGTCGAAAACCTCGAACGCCTTCAATACATTCTTGAGGGGTTCAGTAAGCACGCCAACTTCCTTTAGTGTTTTATCCTCTACCTTTACGAGGAATTCCGGGTCGTCTGTGAACCTTTCCTGCATGAAACCATGCATTCCTGTTATTCCTGCTTCATGCTTTTTTCCGTCGCTGCAATTGTCCTGCCTGCCTATTTTGCAGTTCAGACAATCACCAGGGCGCCTCACAACTGGAACAACGAGATCTCCTGCCTTGAATTCCGGTACCTTCGAGTCGACCACTTCGCATATCGACTCATGGCCCAACACCAGGTAATCAGATCCCTCAGGGTTATAGGCAAACTTCAGGGAGGACGAAACTATACCGCGATCTGTCCCGCAAACTCCTGTATATATAGGCGATAAAAGAACCTTGTAATTTGCTACTTTGGTATTAATTGTTTTAACCGATACACCTCCATCCGGTGCATTGGTTACTATGGCCTTTATGCTGGTCATATTTTAGGAAGAGATTGAATGTATAATATTATATCTTCTAGATCTGGTGCCCGAGTTTGATCTTCTTAGTCTCCAGATAAAACGCATCATGAAGCGTAGGCTCAGACAGCACAGGTATTCTTTCTATGACATTTATCCCCTTGGCTCTGAGATATTCAAACTTTATTGGATTATTAGACATCAGCTTGACGCTCTTTATCTTGAAGTAATTAAGCACATTAACAACATATGCGTAGTCCCTGCCGTCCACGGGAAGGCCCAGAGCCAGATTTGCCTCTACTGTGTCGAGCCCCTGCTCCTGCAGGCTGTACGCCTTTATCTTGTCAAGAAGCCCAATACCCCGGCCTTCCTGTCTCAGATATATCAGCATCCCAAATTCTGAACTTGCCAGGTATTTGAGGGACTGAACAAGCTGATCATGACAATCGCACCTCTTGGAAGAGAAGACGTCACCGGTGAGGCATTCTGAATGAATCCTTAACGGAACCCCTTCCTTGCCTTCAACGGAACCGCGGACCAGTACGGCATGATCCTTGCCCTCATCATTAATGAATGTATATATTACAAAGTCACCATAACTGGTGGGTAGATTTGCCTTAGAGTACATTTTAAACATTTCAAATCGTCAATAATATTATATGCGTATAAAAACTTAGTTTAAACTAGTTTTTATTTTTTTAGCCAGAACAAATCTATCGTTGCTCCTGAAAAGATAGATCGACTCTCCCATCCAGAGTGGGTCTATTAGCGATCTGGTATACTCATAATATTCCTCCGGATTGAGGGTGAATCTTGGAATAACTTTTCCTGGCTTCAGTTTTTCAAGTTCCTTCTTTGTGTCGCCTTCAGTCGAGGAACCCAAGACTTCGAATATTTCCCCTGTCACGGTATCTCGAGGCATAGTATCCGCAGTCAGCACCAATCTCCTGTTATCATTCGTGTACTCGCTGTAACTTGCAGGATCAAACACTGCATTTACAAGTTCAGCATAAGTCAGGGCAGGATCCGGGACTACCAGGAATCTGCGTGGGTTTTCTGAGTGCTCGTATTCTAGTTTGTCCCTTGTGCCCTCTATTCTTCTCGAGGCAGGTAAAATAACAGCCGAGCGCTCTGTCTTAGAAAGATCCTCTGAATAGAGGGAGAAGCGGCTGATTCTTCCATTTAGTGATATATACTCCTTTTCCCCAGTCAGTGGTATGTTCTTTTCCGGGAACAGTGGTGGAAGATCTATCACATACCCAGATACTTTGGTCCCGAGATCTTGGATGATCCTTTGAGGATTGGGTTTCAGCGTTTCAAAGGTCTTTTCCTCTCGTCCGGAAAGCCTCAGTGGATCTGCAAATACAGTAATTTCAGTCTGGTCTGTATTAGTTATATACGTATTGACGTCACCAGTTATTATCTCGATACCCTTGGACGAATACGCTTTTGCATTTAATCTGCCTAGATTTGCGCGTAACGGATTTTCTTCTAATGCAGTCACATCATTGTGATCAGAGAACATTATTGCCTGCATGCAGGCGCCTGCCCCAAAGTCTATTATATTCCTTGAACTGACGCGCCCTGCCCTGTATCTGCCTATTACTTCAGGAGTAGAATAGGATGCTGAATACTCGTCCAGCCATATTCGATTGTAAAGGGAGAATTTATCCTCAACCCTGATCCTGGACTTTGCAACCGAGAACAGGAAATCCCTTACCTTCAAGTATCGTGAATCAATGTGTGCATTCTTGATACTATATCCGTTCCTGATCTGCTCGGCTAAACTGTTCACCTCAAGATTCGCATCTTTGAGCTTCCTGTCATCCCTCAGCAACTGATCTGTAAACTGCAATGCACTATTGTTTGCTTCCATCTTTCAGGAAACAGGTATACCAAAACGTTAATAAAATTTGAATTCTGACCCTAGCATGCAACTAATAAGGACAGGCAAGGTAAAGGAGGTATATGACACCGGTGATTCCCTGCTCTTCAAGTTCACCGACAAGATATCAGTCTTTGACAAGATCATACCCACTCTTATCAAAGGGAAGGGGGAATCTCTCTGCAGAACATCCGCTTTCTGGTTCCAGAAAGTCAGTGAAATGGGATTTCCAACCCATTTTATTTCAATGCCGGAAAAGAATCAGATGATAGTCCGGAAATTCAGAATACTGGAAACAGGTGCCACAAAGTTTGACATAAATTTCCTAATACCTCTGGAATTCGTGGTAAGGTATTATGTGGCCGGCTCACTGATGGATCGTTTGAAATCAGGAGAAATTGATCACAGAATCCTGGGTGTCAAGAATATGCCTGAATATGGTGAACCTCTTCTGGACCCGTATTTCGAGGTAACCACAAAGTTTGAAAAATTTGACCGGCCATTGACTGCAGAGGAAGCATGCGATATCGGCGGAATTAGAAAGGGAGAATTGTATGAAATCAGGGACGAAATCCTTTCTATCGACAGGATGATGCAGAAGGAAGTAGGAAAACGTGGGCTGGTGCATGCAGACGGGAAGAAGGAGTTTGCTATGGGACCAGGCCGGCAGCCTGTCATAGTGGACACTTTCGGGACTGCAGACGAGGACCGATTCTGGGAGCAGAGCGCACTCCAGAAAGGCGAAATCTTGGAACTGAGCAAGGAATCTGTCAGGCAGTATTACAGATCTATTGGGTATCACAAGGCACTGTATGAGGCAAGGTCCAGGGGAGCAAGTGAACCAGACATTCCTCCGCTACCGGATAATGTAAGGATTGCCACCGAAGATCTGTACAGAAATATCTTTGAGCGCCTTACGGGAATGAAATGGTAATTATTGAATTCCCAGCTGGATCTGGTTTTCAAGGAAGTGCCATAACTGGTGCTCTATTTCGAATGACCACAAAGCCTCCGGAACTTCAACAAAAGCAATAATGGGTGATAAAAACAGGCTCTCTATCGCCGCCATTCCAAGATCTGCAAGCCACTCGGCTACACCGAGTTTGACAGTGAAGTCATCCTTGTCTCCATCTATGACTGCGGTAAATGCCCTGTTCATAGCAAGTAAGGTACGGAAAAAGCCACCTTTCCTTGCCTGTATAACATAGCCCTTTGACCCTTTCGCTGCCTGTACAATGAAACCTTCTTCTTTGAAAAACTGCTCAATAAGATCCGATACTTTCTGTAGATCTATATTCTTTCCATTATACTCTCTTATGGTATATCTCATCAATTTAGGATTGTCGTATACTATTTAACCTGTATATTCCTGATTCCATAGAGCAGTTTTTCATTATAAGTTGCATGTCTGGAAATAAATGATACTTTGATTTAGTAAACTGGCAATCTGGAAATCCAGAAAGCTTATATCCTTGCTTACCATTCGTATTTATGGCAAAGGAAAATAAGAATAGTGAATCAAAGAACGTCAAGGAAGACGAGGAGCAGGAAGATGTCATTGATCAGGGAGATGAAGAAACTAAGACTGAGTCTAAGCCCGAACAGAAGAACGTTTCAGTTAAGGGTGTTCAGAAGAGTCTCTACCAGCGCGTCCTAGATCTGGCAAAAGAAACAGGAAAATCTGTTGGTGAACTCACCAATGACGCCTACAAGGCTTTGCTTCTAACGGCAACTGGAGCGAAGGAGTTTTCACAGCATTTTGTCGAGGGTGCTAAACAGGTCAGCGTGCAGAGCATTGATAATATCACCGAACTCGAAATAACTGGACCAGAACTGAAGGAACTGAAAAGGAAGGTAGCATTCAATCATATAAAGCAACTTACCATCAGCGACATTACAGACGAGGAGTTTACATCAATCGTGGTTGGCATTCACAACGTCGAGGAGCTGACCGTCTCGAAACAGGTAAAGAAGACATCTGTTCTGAAGGTGTGCAGCTTTGTCAACAAAATAAAACTTGAATGATTCCTAACTTCTAGAATATTAATTGAAGTCAATTTTATTCTTATTTACCGTCGAATAGACTAAAATAATCATAGGAATATTGCGATCATCCACCATGCTTAAAGGCTGGATACAGCAGCATTCCCCCATCAACGACAAGCGTAGTTCCTGTAATATACGAGGCGAGATCGCTTGCCAGAAATGTTACTGCCTTTGCCACGTCTGAAGTCTCGCCCATTCTAGGCATTGCAATTTTTGTCAGCAGATCTTTGTAGGTATCTGAGTTTCCCCACACATCCTTGTTTATTGGCGTCTTAATTGCACCTGGAGCGAGGGCAACAACCCTTATGCCAAAGTCAGAAACCTCCTGCGCAAGTGTTTTTGTGAACATCGAGAGACCTGCCTTAGCACTGCAATATGCCGTGTACCCAGACCAGGGCAGAAACTCATGCACTGAGGTGATATTTACAATCACACCACTACCTCTTTTCTTCATCCTCTTTACAGCTTCCCGTGAACAATAATACGGTCCAATAAGATTGATAGATATTACGCGCAACCAATCTTCTGGACTGTCGTCACCGCATAGTTCCCTCTTGCCATCTATACCTGCGTTGTTAACAAGAATGTCCAGCGGTCCGAGCTGAGTGTCAATGCTGGCAAAAATTGATTCAACCTGCTGAGCATTAGAGACATCTCCTCCGAATACCGCTGCCTTTCCACCGTTACTGTTTATTTCGGCTGCGAGATTATCGGCCTGCTGCTTTTCAGAGTGGTAATGTATCGCAACGGTTGCTCCGGCTTTCGCCAAATACTTAGCCATCTCCATTCCGAGCCCGGAACTCGAGCCAGTGACCAGTGCCACTTTTCCCTTAAGATCAACAGATATTCCAGAACCGTATGCTTGGATCTTTCCTTCAGATGCCATATATCTCAATTGCGATATCAAAAATAAGATTAACTGCTATGAGGGTTATAACCACCATTACTTGAAGGAAGAATAGAAGTCGCACTCTTAAAGGCAAAGAGACGACCTTATTTATCGAGATGCATTTTCCGATTGAATGGACTATCTAGAAAATGCCAGAAGCATATTATCCTGCAGGAAAGATGCCAGGATAGCCGCAATAGACTTGGAAACACTCATGTCACCCGGAACTAAGTTTCTCTCTGGTGAGAGGATCATAGCAATCTCAGTCTCCTGGATCGATCATGAAATAATATCGAAAGTCTATATTGCAGAAGGGGACAGTGAGGGTTCCGAGTACAACATACTTTCGCTCCTGAACGAGAAGCTGGGGGAATTGTCCCCTGATCTCATAATTGGATACAACCACACTGGATATGATATACCGCTTATACAGATGAAGATAAAGAGGATGTCATATTCCCAGAGACTCAGGAACATAGAGAGGGTTCTGGGAACTGCATACTGTCTTGATATGATGTATGTCATCTCCAATGATCTTGGGAGATACGATGGCGACAATTATATACGAAAATTAGACGATGTGGTGACACATGAAAAATATGATCATCTGCCACTTTCGAGGTTCAAGAATCTCGTGCATATAGATGGTATGTCAAAGGCCGAGGCGATAGATTATCTCTGGAAGAATGATCGTGAAAAATTTGTAAAATACTGCATCGGAGACACGAGAGATTTGCTTTTGATCCTTATGGATATGCTGGGTTTAGGCTTTCCCGAACTTTGAGACTACTTCTGTCAGGTTGTCCATATAGTCGTTGAAAATCCTCAATATATCCTTGGATGTGACTATGCCTACAATCTTCCCCCTATCGACTACAGCGAGCCTTCTGATATTGCTGCCGTTCATTTTCTCTGCCACTTTTTCCGTGGGTGTGTTGAGATCCACGGTAATAATTTCCGGGCTAGCAATTTCCTCTAGTCTTACACTATCCGGGTCCCTGTCCTGGGCAACTACCTTGTTGACGATGTCCCATTCGGTTACAATGCCGCTATTACCGTCTCCTTTGTGAACGATCAGAAATCCCTCGCGGTCATTTGCCATAAGTTTGGCACCTTGGCGGACTGTGAGATCGCCCTGAACCGTTACATTGACTTTTTTCATAATGTCCTGGGCATAAATGACCATGGACACAGATAGCATCTCACTATATAAAAAAGGCTGACGGGAAGCAGTCAAAATAGCAATGAAGTTCTTCGTTGGAATACAAAAAGTGATGTCGATTTCTGTTGTATCTTATTCCCGTCATTGATCCTACAATGTGTCCCTGCGCCTATCATGGAGATATTATTATTTTATACAATTCTTGACTCATTTATTATATACCCAGCGAGTATAGCCATATAATATGGTATTCGGCATCTTCGCTGTTGGATTGCTGGCCATCGTTGCTTTCATTGTGTCATGGATTATTCTTTCGATTCCACTTTACCTGTCTGCCAAGGCACTCACAAACAGGTCAAATCTCCTGGAAGCAATGGGAGCTTCATTCCTGATAGTACTTTTCTTCTTCCTGCTCAGCATTATAGGAATAATAGGAATTATAATCTGGATTTTCCTGACAATAGCTATTATCGCTGGCATATACAGGACATCATACCTGAAGGCGATCCTGATAGCTATAATTGCAATAGTGATTTACATAATAATTGCCGCAATTCTGGCATTATTGCTCGGTATTACTCTCATTGCAACAACCACTGCACTTGTCACTATTCCTCTTATCCTGATACACTGAAACCGGATTCAGGGAGGAGGGTCAGAATCAGGGTATTATTTCCATCTTGTGTGCTGAATCGTCCTCGTAATCGAGACTGACTTTAGATGTATCGATTTTCAATGATTTCAGCCATAATGCGCCAAGCAGTCCTATGAACCAGAGAACACCATTGAACTCAATGTACTGAAGAAGGCCAAGGGAACTTGTGTATACAATGGATAGAGCATATGCAATCATTGGAACAACCCTCACGAGGCCGATTGATGATGCCCTCCATGACGTTGAAAACATCTCAGGCTCAAGTGTAGTTCGTGAAGCCCATGCGAATTCACTGAACATCATGCTTACGAAGAGGAGAGGATAGAAGTACAATATCGGGGCAGTTATGAAAAGTCCCTGGCTCAGGAATGCAACTGCCAATATGGCAAGGAGAGATACGAATCCGCCTCCAAACGCGAACAGCGTATAATTTGATCTGTTCCTGTTTATCAGTAAGAGCGCAATAAAACCTGCAACTGACGATCCTGCCATCCCCACTGCAACGATTACATTATCAGTGAAAGCGCCAGGGAATTCATACGGTCCTATTACGTACGTCATCAATCCAAAAGTCAGATACTGTGAGACCGCAAGCATCGACAGGATAGAGAATGCAGCTATAGAATTGGGTTTCTTCCTCCTTTGGCCCTCATTTTCTATAGTCAGCGACTTCAATGTCTGCTCAGACTGCTGGACTCTTCCGGTTGATCTTTCCCACCTGAATGATTCAGGTATAGAGACTCTTGCAAAGAATGCAATAATTATTATGCCGAAACCAAAAACAAGGATGTCGTCCCTACCAGGAAGTATGTTGAATAGAAGAACAAGGTAGAACAGCAGGGTTCCAATATTATTGAAATTTGGAATTAGAGTGAGAAATCTCCCTCTCCTGGATGGCGAAAAATCCTCTGCGACAACGGAGAGTGATGGCGGTTCTTCCCCTCCGGCTCCAAACTCCGCCAGGGCAAGTCCTATTGCAAGCTCTGCAAAGTTAGTCGAAAGATAAACAGCGATTATTCCAAAGCCATATAGAATAAGGGTCAGGAAAAATATCTTCTTCCTGCCTATTTTGTCGCTCAGATATCCCATGGCCACGTTTCCAGCGAGAAGAGCAAGAGTCGGGATGATAAGCGAGAAAATTTTTGTGTCAAGCTCCGGGCTTGAAGATAATATCTCCCCGGCAGCTGCGAGCGGTCCTATAGATGCGACTACGCCCCACATCATATATCCAAGAGATGCCGAGGCTATGAGTGTTTTCTGGGGTCTTGTTATACGCCCCTCAGAACTCATCAATAATCACCCGCGTTCATCACAAGCGACGTCTTTTCCATTTCAGCTATAGTATAATGTCTCATACTTTTCCCTCCGCCAGTATTATCTGGTTCAGGTTCGTCGGGTCGGCTTAAAGCCCTCTCAGCCCTTTATGAGCTCCCCGTTGGTGAGTATTATTGATACTTACTTAAGTTTTTACATAATAAATTTACAAAAGAACTTCCATGCTGGACCAACGTTCTGGGATTCAACGAAAAACGTTCCTCTATAGCGGATCAGCTTCTTCTTGCAATTCGCTTTAATAATTTGTAGCGATTACGTTGAAATGCGGCAGATCCCCTTGCTTGCTGCAATACGCGGCTTGAGAAGCTTCTCATTTGGCTACATATCTTACCTAGTGCCGCTTTACCTTTATCATATAGGTTTTTCTATTGTCGAGGTTGGAATATACGCATTTATCGCAACCATCGCAAGCTCATTTCTCCTCCTGCTTTCAGGTTTTCTCGGAGATATGTACAGCAAGAGAAATACGCTTATCCTGGTATCGATACTTCCTGGGCTCGCATTTCTGGCCTTTCTGCTTACAAGAAACTTTTATATTGTATTTGCAACGGCGCTCCTCGGGCTTTCTTTCAGTGCGATTGGAGGTGGAGCCGGAGGTGGTCCCGTTGCCCCTGTAATGAATGCCCTTGTCGCCGATATCGTTGAGAGGCAAAAGAGGACGCGCACTTATTCCAACCTGATGATAATATCTATAATAGGCGCAATTCTTGGAGGTTTTGTCGCATCCAGGCTTGAGGTAACTATTCCATCGTATTACGCCTTCCTCTTCCTGCTTGCGTTCCTGCTTACAATCGGTTCGATTTTCCTGATGCTGTTCCTTGAAGAGAAAAAGGTCGAGTCAGAGGACCCTCCACCTGACAACAAGAAGAAAGGTGTTCTGCCTACAAAGTCTGTCAGGAATATAGGTTTAATAAGTCTCGCAGGAATGATGGGAAGTCTTGGTCTTGGCGTGGTCACTCCTCTGATGTCCATATACTTCTCAATCATAGGCTTTACAGATTCTCAAATATCCGATATTTTCACGTTATCGTACCTTGCAGCGGGCATTGGCGTAGTCTTTGCATCATTCTTTGAGCGGTCATTCGGCACCATAAATTCGGTTGTAGTACTGCGCCTATTCGGGTCAGGTCTCTTTGTTCTGATACCATTTGTTTCGCCTGTTATTGCAGCGATCGTGTATATATCAAGAACCGGGATATATCAGATGGCTTTGCCAATCAGGCAGAATTTCCAGATGTCCATAATCATCTCCTCGGAAAGGGCAAGGGGCAACAGCCTTACAGGCATTTCTCGTAGAATTCCATATGGAATAGCAACCACGTTTGGAAGTTACCTGATGGCTCTAGGTGCATATGCCGTGATGTTTTCATTTGCCGGGCTGGTATCTCTGCTCGATCCAATATTGTATTACATATTCTTTTCAAAGATGAGCGCTGATGAATCCGAAAATTGAAGATAAGGCTACAGTATTGCATACAGGTAAGTTATGATGAACGCCAGGACAACTATCATTGTACCGTAAATAGCGTAATCTCTTACCTTGTAACCGCCAGGTGACATAACGAGCAAGTTGGATTGATTCCCCCAAGGTGTTATGAAGGTACATGAGGCAGCCATTGCAACGACGACAATGGCTTTCAATGGATCAGGAAAAAGAAATGCAACGGGCCCCATTATTACCGCAGACGCAACGTTGCCTATGAGGTTCGCGAAAAATAGCGCCATCAGGAACAGAATCAAAATAGATCCAGCTGTGAACTCCGCAATATATACGGTCAAGCCTGAAGAAACAAGTGCATCTCCGAATACGATATATGTACCGATAAAAATTATGATCGGCCATTCGATGCTGTGGTACATGTCCTTCAAGTCAAGAACTCTTGTGGCAAGGAGTATAATTACCGCAACAAGATATGCAAGCACAATGTTCACGCCGACACTTGCAAGCCCGACGGCCAGTGCTAGCGAGCCTAGTGATATTGCGCCGTTACGGGTACTCACCATCTTTATATCCCTCTGATGCAGCGGTGCCAGCGATTCTCGAGTCATGAATTCCGCTATGTCTGCTTCATGCCCAGAGACAAGGAGAACATCACCAGACTCGGCAGTGAGCGTCCTGAGCCGGCCGAATATCTTCTTTCCATATGCTGATATTCCCAGAATTGCAATATTGTATCTCGAGGCAGAAACCATGTTGTTTATAGTTGTGCCAACAAGTTTGGAATCAGGCATTATGAATACCTCAGTAAGCTTGGATTCCTGGTCAAAAAACTGCGATGGTGCTATGTTCACGCCCTTTATGCCGGATAGGGTTGTGATTGTCTCGGGCTTCACCCTGACTATAATAATGTCGCCCTTTCTGAGGACCCTATTCTTCTTTCCTATTCTCCCAGGGTATACACCCACTATACGAACGTTATAAGATGCTTCCACTTCTCCCACTGTTTTGCCAAGAATTTCACCTCCCTCTTCCAGGCTTGCCTCCGTAAGGTACTCTCCTGTTTTGAATTCGTCCAGTGAAGTGACAGGCTTGACTCTTTCCGGCAAGAGGCGAGTAATCAGTATGATGAGGGGGATCGAGACCAATACGATGATCAAACCTGGCATTGAAAAGGTAAAGAACGGAAGATATGTTCCGTACTTCTGATACCATAGACCATACAGGACGAGATTAGAAGATGTACTCGCAACTGTGTACCTGCCACCCAGAACCGCGATGAAGGCAAACGGCATGAGATATTTTGTTGGCGAATGCTTCAGCTTCTCCGATATCACATATGCAAGCGGAATCATCATAAGTGTGAGCGCAACATCGCTCATGAAGCCTGAAAGAAGCCCGATTGAAAGGAATAGTATCGTCAAGACAACATATTCATTCTTGAATTTCCGAGTGAGTATCTCGCCTAATTTTTCCATCAGTCCAGAGCCAGAAATGGTCCTGCTCATTATCATTACGAGGGCAAGGATGAAAACCGGGATAGAAGCAAATTCTGCCATGGCTAGCGTTGGTGTTACGATGCCAAGCAGTACAAGAGCAATGACAGTGCCTATACCAATGATATCATATCTTAAGCGATTGCTAATAAGGAGTACAGTGGAAACCACAAATATGACCAATACCTCTATAAGTTTCAGCATCTAACCATATTCCCGAAGTATGCCGCTTCAATTATCTGATTCTTAATTAAACTGTTGCTCCAGTACTCAAGCTTATGCGACAGTATAATTGTTTGCTGCCGTTAATCAGGAAACTCCAGGCAGAATGCCGCGCCCGGATCTGATACGGGCGACCATGACAAGTGCGTAAATCAGCGCTGGTGAAAATATAATGAGAGCCGAAAGGAAGCCAAAATATTCGAATATATATCCGCCAGATATACTTCCTGCAATAAAGCCTATGCCAAACAGCGACTCGTAATATAGGACTCCATATGAAGACGACGAACTTTTTGAAATATAGGAAAGTATCTTTGAAAACGCAACTGCCGCGCCTATACCTGCAAATGCAAAAAGAACCGCTATCATAATAAGCGAGTGAAATGCAAAAACCAGAATAGGAACGCCAAGCAGGAGTGCGGAAATTATGGAGTATTTGTGCCATTCCTCCAATTTTATCCTTGATAAGATGATAAAGGATATCGCAGAAAAAAAAGCAGGTATTGAGCCTATTACCCCTATAATCACATAAGGTGTCTGCAATGTTCTCAGATACGGTGTTATCACGTAAAACAGAAATCCTGGAGATAATCCGCCAAACAGCATAGGCAGGACAAGTGCTATGGATATGCCTGATTTACGCACGGTCTCCGGTTTCCTTGCCCCAATTCCGCCAACTGGAAGAAAAGCTACTGTCGCAGCAAAGAATATTATTGTTACGACGAAGAGGGGCACGAAGCCTGAAAGTTGAAGAACCAGGCCTGCGATCAAAGGTGCTACAAGATTTGGGATGCCCCAGGCGGTAGAGTATCTCTCTGCAAGATTGTCGGCATCAGTTGATCCTATGCCAAGCTCCACTGAAACATAGAAGAGAGCTCCCAATACGTCTGCCGATACCACAAGAAGCACAAATATGTAGTCGCTGACGAATAAAAACAATAAAGAAACCGGAACCATCAATATAATAGAAAGGCGAAGTGCCATGAGTAACTGCTTGCTTGTTTTCCTAAGCAGTATGTAGGCAAAGATTATGAACGGTATTCCTACAAATATGCCGAGAAAGCCGATAAAACCGGAGTTGTAATGAAGGTGATCCGCGTAAAGCGGGAAGGAAAATGTTAGTGCGAAGAAGCCCATCGAGAACAGAGCACTGACTGCACTGACTAGCAGTGGGCTGTTGAATCGTCTGTCCACTTCCAGATATCTTTACCGTTCAGATAATTCTTTGTTGACCGGCGTTTACGGGTTACTTTTAAGACAAGCATTTTCTCAGAAAGTATATCTAAAGGAAAACTAAATAGACGATAATTCATCTCTGGATGAAGGAATAAATATGGGTTCATCAAATCCTGATATTAGGAACGAGGTAGACGAGAGCAGGGGCGTACTAAAGAAACTTCAGCTCCTCATACCTGGTTTTCGGGGTTACAGACAGCTCGAGGATCTCAGGGTGGCTGATGCCCTACTTAGAAAGCAGGTCTCATCGTATCTGGAAAACTCACTGTCGAAACTGCAGGACTTCAGATCTTCACTCGCCACCAGCGGTAACTATCAATATCTGGTTCAGGTATCTTCCGAGGTATCCCGCCTGCAGCAGTTTCAGGGCGAACTGCTTCACTCCGAGCAAGGTTATTCCGGAATTTCTCCTGCAATAAGAATTGATGCGCAGAAATTGAACTCGCTTTATGAATATGATTACACTTTTCTGCAAGGGGCATCTGACATGTTAAGGTTATCAGATATGTCCTCACTTGATCTTACGTCACAGCAGGATGTATCGAAAAGGCTATCGGACCTTGATGCAGCAGTGAAGACAATGAAGAATGCATGGGAGCAGCGTCTTCTCAAGGTTCAAGACATAAAACTTAATCCTGGAGGTGGAGCGTAATGTTTGGCAAAAAATCAAGCAAGGTGCCTTATTCCGGCGGGAGCGTCGTTGGATCTATAACGATAGCATGGGAAACACAGTTCAAGCAGGATAACGTAATGTGGAAGGTTCCCAGGCTTATCAGGTTGAACGATAATATTGTTGTAAGGGAAGATGAAATCGCGGTTTTCTTCCGGGATGGAAAGGTCCTAACGTATTTTGATCAGCCAAACAGGTATGCCCTTACGGATTTCAATGCACCTGTTGTAGGGAAGCTTCTCAAGTTTTTCTCTGGAGTACAGCAGCAGGCCGAGGTATATTACCTTCAGCGCAGATTCCTCGACGGCAAATTCGGGAGCCAGGAGCCGTATCAGTTTGCAGATCCTACGTTCGGTGTAGTCAATCTGAGGGTGTTTGGTAACTACAGATGGAGAATATCCGATCCTGCTAACTTCATAACACAATTCGTGGGTACATTCAATGCGGAGTCTTCGCAGGATGTGGAGGACAGGTTGAGAGAGCAGGTTGTTGTCCTCCTGTACACTGCCCTCGGCCAGATGAAGGAAAAAGGGCTCAAAATTACGGATCTCGCAGCTAATCTCACCACCATCGAGCAGGTGGTCCTGGGACTTGCACCGGACCACTTCCGCCAGTATGGTGTTGAAATTAACAAGATTCAGGGAATCAACATCTCCCTTCCAGACGAGGTTCAGAAGGCTATTGATACCAGGTCGGATATGTCCGTACTTGGCGTTAACTATATCCAATACCAGGCCGGTCAGGCAATGGTCGATGCTGCCAAGAATCCCACCGGAGTTGCCGGCGCGGGTGCCGGACTTGGTATAGGTCTCGGCGCAGGTGCTGGAATGGGTTACGGCATGTCAGGTCAGATGATGTCAGGAATGCAGCAGCAACCAACGAAGGCTTGCCCGAAATGCGGATCTATGGTCCCAGCCAATGCCGCGTTCTGTCCGAACTGTGGCGCTCCGATGTCTCCCGCCACTATACCATGTCCGAAGTGCGGAACTCAGGTCCCGGTGGGGACCAAGTTCTGCCCAAACTGCGGAAACAACATGTCGCAGCCTGCCACCAAGAAATGCCCTTCATGCGGCACGGAAGTTTCTTCTAATGCCAAGTTCTGCCCGAACTGCGGCAAGCAGCTATAGGTGTTAAAAATGTATTGTAATAAATGCGGAGCAAGCATACCTGACGACTCACTGTTCTGCCCGAAGTGCGGAGCAAAACAGTCTGCAGCAGCAAGCGGTGTACAGTCCAACCCAGTTACACAGCCAAAGGAGAACGTCATTGCGGCATCCGGAGTCACAGAGCTTAAATGCCCGGGCTGCGGAGCACCGATAAAACCTCAGATAGGAGAGATGCTGATAACATGCGAATATTGCGGTGCAAGCATATCTCTTGCAAACGAGGGCTGGAAGAGTATAGAATCAAACACAATGCTTCCTCTCGGTATCGAGAATGAGGATAAGGTACTGCAGATCATAAAGGACTACATGGATCGAGGATTGCTCCATCGGCACATGGAGGAAAAATCTAAAAACGAAGGGGTGTACCTGAGCATCGTGCCTTACTGGATTGTACCTGTATCTGCGAGAACAAAATACACGGCGGTGGATGTCGGAGTCGAGGTAGGAAAGGTGGCCGGCACGGCAATTCTAGCTGGAATGCTCGGAGGCGCAATGGGAGGCGGAGGACGTGGAGGCTTTGGATCGGGACTCCTGGATGGCACACTGATGGGAGGAGTAATGATGGGAGGATTCGGCGGAGGTGGCGGTGGCTCCATACGGGCATATTCTCTCGACCAGAATTACAACTATCCCGTGGTTGCTGTAAAGGGTCTGCTCGACTATCAGCCAAGGAACTATGCCTTTAACCTGCAGGACCGCGTTGTCTTCGATGCATCGAAACTGCCCAAAGGTGTCAAGGTTCTCAATGGCGACGTAGGCGAGGATTCCGCCAAGTATGAGGCAAAGACGAACGTAGACCAGATACAGTCACAGAAAGTGCATCAGCAGCATCATTCCGTCAGGAGCATGGCAACCGATGTGGATATTACAGATCCAGAGCTACTTCACGTTCCGGTATGGTTCGCGAAGTTCGACTCGTCCGGCAAGAAAGTGGTTCTGGTGATCGATGGACATTCAGGGAAACTGATCAACAGCTTCGGACTGGACTAAAGATCATTTCCTGATTTCTTTTCTTCCTTCAATGCGAACTGATGCCTGTTTCTGAAGCCGCTGAGCACTAGCAAGAAAGCGAGGATCATGAACATAAAATACTGCTTGGAAAGCTTTTTTCCATTTGTCACTGGCTCTATAGAGCATGAGATTTTCATCCGATCCCCTCTTGAAGGGATACGGTTATAAACGTATGAATGTAACTGCTCACATATCAGGATATGTGTATCTTCTGGCCAAGCAGGCTGAGTGCAATAAGCACGCCAAACACGATGAAGCCCGCGCCGAGCACGAAGTAAATCGTTCCGAGAACCAGAACCCCAACTGAATAGTTCAGCGAACTTGACTCATATGCAGAAGTTGCAAGCCTGAAAAGATAAATGGAGGCAGAGAGCGTTATGATAACGAGTGCAAGCTTGATTATGTCTCTTACAAATGATTCAGGGAACTCCATGCGCAACAATAAACTATTCAGATATAATTTTATGCTTTAGTTGAGTTAGAAATTCAAGCCTCTTTGGGAGTACCAGAGAATTTCCTTGCAACGAACGAAAAAAACTTGGAAGCCCTGGAGCATGCGAAGAAGATTCCGCCCCAGCATGAGACAAGAATCATGAAGAATAACATCTTAAAGCGCGCCTGGCCACTCGCCAAAAATATAGAAAATACGCTTATCACCATTGCAATGAGGACGAGCTTGTTTATCCCAGGCACCGGCATATTACGGATGGTCTTACGCTTCTGGAAACCGGTTCCCAGACATTTTGGACAGATAACATAATCCCCCTCAGGAAGAATCTTTCTCCCACCACATTCTTCGCATATCTTTCTCAAACATCACACCATGTCAAATGAAGCATATAACACTACCTAATTTTACTTGCTGTTAGCGGAGGTATCTTCCATGACAGGACAAATCATGGTAACTTGATTCTCTTTGCCTTCCATTCCATGGCAATCTGATGATTCTTTTCTTCGTATTCAGATGCAAGTTTTTTGATTTGATCTAGAGACAATATTTCCTTTATGCAAAAAGAGCCTTCAGTTTTCTCTACGATCCCTATCCTCATTAGTGCTTCTATCTTTGTATCGTCGAAGAGTGGTTTGCCAAGCTTCCTTGTTTTCTTTCTCTCCATATTGAAGACGACAGATCTGAGAATTCTCCCGGCAACGAAATCCTTGTATATCGGATCACTAGTGAAAGAAACAAACTCACTCCTGACCAATGAGATCAAATTTGCCGCTTTAAGTTTATCCTGATCAGGAAAAGCTGCCGGGTTGCACGCAAGAAATCCTACCGACACTGCAGCTTCACCTGCTATCCGGAAAAGCGGGAACACCATGCCTTCTGAGAAAGAAGGCTGGAGATTGTCTAGCAACGATTCCGGGTCACTCAAGGGCCTTCCTTCAACCATTTCCATCAGGCTGGATGGCATAAAATCATCTGGAATCCCAGCATCGTTTTTCAACTGGAATACAACTTCATCCACCTTTGCGGCACGTCCGCCGTTTTCACCGAGTTTCCTGGTTATAGCATATATCGTAAGCTTGATCAGGTCCTCCCTGGTTGTTTCATTAGGAATAGTCTGTCCTGGCGATGTTGAAAAAGAAAGTGAACCAGGATCATAGATCCTGAGACCGGAATGATCATTGATCCTTATTTCCGGCAAAATGCTCAGTATCCTATCCTCTGTCATACCGGTCAATATTTTCAACTGAACAGTCGACAAAGGTGCAACAAAATAAGATTTGCGTGACCCATCAACAAGGGAATAGGTTTCTCCACTATCCAGTATCTCCGGCAATTCACGTACGCTCGCAAAGTATCCGGCAAGTACGTTCTTTTCCGCCTTCATTTCATTCGACAAAAGTCAGCCAGTGCCTGTATTTCGAATCCTTGCCCCGAACTACCTTGAAATATCTATCTTTGACCGTTTCGGCGATGCTTCCTTTCTTTGCAGATGACAGCTTATAGCCGCTTATTTCTGATATCGGGGTGATCTCTGCAGCCGTTCCAGCAAAGAAAGCTTCATCTGATGTAAGTAACTCGCTCAGTCCGACCCTTTTCTCTATAACTGGATTTTCATGCTCATACATCTTGATCACAGAATCTCTTGTTATTCCGGCAAGAATTGGACTTTCAAGTGACGGTGTATATATTCTTCCATCCTTGACCGAGAATATGTTTTCGCCCGGGCCTTCAGCCACGAAGCCTGACTTGTCAAGGAGCACGGCCTCATTGTATCCGTCCATCTTCGCATCATGTGACGAAAGATAAGAGCTGAGGTACTGCCCTGTGCCTTTTGCCATCGATGGTATTGCAGTTGAGTCGATCTTCCTCCATGGCGATATCTTGACCCTTATTCCATCCTCTGATTTTCCCAAGTAGAGATCCAGTTTTGTCGTAATGATTGCAACCGAAATCCTCGGCTCATTTGGATGGAGACCAAGCCTGCTGTTAGCATAAAAGGCAAGAGGGCGTATATAACTGTCGGTGTTCTTGTTCTTGATAATCATTGAAATTATTGCCTCTCTTATCTGGTCCGGGGTGTAACCAAGATCCATCCTGTATATATTTGCGGACTGGAAAAACCTCTTGACATGATCGTCAAGCCTGAAAATGGCAACACCATCATCAGTCTGGTAGGATCTTATTCCCTCGAATATCCCAGTGCCGTAGTGGAGCGCATGTGTAAGTATACTTACATTGGCTTTTTCAAACTCAATAGTTTTCCCATCCATCCAGACAAATTCAGGTTTGTATGCCATGGTCCTATATTGCCCTGCCAGTTAAAAATGTGTTGTCTACGGATACTCATAATTTTCTCATATATTTGGGCAATTCTGTGTAATATGTCTGACTTTTTGCATCTTAGGCTTTGGGAATGAAATAACACAAAGGGGTGCTTTTTTCATGGGTTCTGATATCATTTTGCATCAATCGAGAGGGTATACTCGCAATCCGGATGTGACCTTTGACAGTAAAATATAGATTTTTACAGTGGGAATGGGGGCATCATAACGTAAATTTAAATACCTCTTTATATATTAGTTGTCTGACGGTTTGAATGGTGGGAGACAGGTTCAACTATTATCTGAAAATGATACTCAATGCTTCCATGGATGAATATTCGGCGATATCTGAGCAGCTTGAGAATGATACCATGATTTCTGTAGATGAAGCTGAGGAACTGGAGCACCTTATCGCCAGATACATGCAGGCAAATAACTACAAGCTGGGTGTCAGGATCATAAATTCTGTGACAGGCAACGAGGAACTTCCTCCAAAAACCTTCGTGGATAACTTCGGCGACACGGCAGACTATCTAGGCGAGGAGGATCAGTATGGCATTACATGGAAAACGTATGCACCGAAGCGCGGTTTCATCATGAGCCCGGTAAAAAAATGGTATTACAATGAAAGGATCTCACAGTTACTTTCTAAAGCTCTTATTGACGTGATACCAGGCAGATTCATATCTTACTTCGACACGCCCCCCTGGGTCCTTGGAACAGTCATGGCTCCAGGATCAAGGTATCTGGCTCTTTCTGAATTGGTGGAGCTTGCGATAGCACGAGGCGCATTGGCGAACTGGGACGCGCTCGTTATGATGGGTATTCCTGCAGATTACGTGAAGGCAATAAAATCCACCAATGTCGGATTCCAGAAGGATTCTTCGAACTGAAACAATCACTTTCAAACAATAGTTAATTATTTCAGTCAATCCGCACTCTCCTATTATGAAATATGATGGAGTAATAACGCCAATGCTTACGCCGTTCAAGCAGGACGGTTCCGTCGATCTGGAGGGCACAGATCGGCTTGTGGAATACCTGAAAGGCATCGGTGTATCCGGGCTTTTTCCACTCGGATCGACAGGGCTTTTCCCATATCTGTTTTCTGAGGAACGTGTAAATTACCTGCAGCATGTAAATGACATAAAAGGTGATCTGAAGGTATTCGCAGGCATCGGATCTTCAAATACAGAAGAATGTGTCAAGTTCGGCCGGAATGCAGCCGATATCGGCTGTGACATTCTTGTTCTGATGCCGACTTATTACATCCATCCTTCACATGACGAGATATACAGGCACTTTTCCATCGTTCTGGATAAGGTGGACAGGGACTTCTTCATATACAATATACCGCAGCTTTCTGGTGAGTTCATTCCTATCGATGTCATAGCTAAATTGAAGGAAGAGTATTCGCATGTTGTTGGAGTAAAGGAATCATCAGGCGACATGCGCTACTTCTCGAAGCTCCTTCCGCTTTCCGGAAAGAATTTTTCAATATTCAACGGACAGGATGATCTCCTGTTACCGTCGTTGGCACTTGGGGCAGACGGCGGAGTCTGCGGTTTGTCCAACTTTAACCCGCTTATAGTGAAAGTGTATCAGGAATACAGGAGCGGTGAGATGCAGAAGGCACAGGAAACACAGATGAAGGTCAACAGTCTTATGAGGGCAATAAATGCATCCAACTTCCCAAGCGGATACTATCATGCTTTTTACCATAGGATGGGTATGCAGGGCGGATACCGGGCACCTATGCTGGAACCGTCCGATGAAGCAAAAAGGTTAATCGAGCAGGCTCTCTTGGAATCGTGAAAAATATAAATAGCGACTTGACCTTACCGAATGCCTTAATGAAGGAGG
>JBMFWM010000025.1:0-1346 GCA_049965275.1 Thermoplasmata archaeon
TTAAAAAATGAGACCGTAACGCTTGCAGATATCAGGAACAAGTTCATGCTTTATCCAACAGGATTAGATACATTTGCACAACCTCAGGCCATCAGGTTCAATGGATCCGCTGGCGACTTTTTATCACTTGCGTCTAGTCTTGGCGTTAAGTTGATATACATATCAAGCCAGGGTTCTATGCCAAATTCAGATAACACTGTACCTGAGAGGTTTGGTTTCATTCAGGATGGCTTCATTCATGTATTCATAAACAGTGAAAATTCCACTGAGAGAAGTGGAAAGCCAGACATTCAGCCGACTGCCGTCATTCCTGATGCGCTGACAAGGATGAAACAAAATCCCGAAGAGGAATCTAAAAACATGGCAATGTGGGTGAAGTCTAACCTGAACTATATGAGCCCTGACAGCTTCAACCTTCAGTATTTCTTCAGCAAATACTGGGCCAGACTAGGCATAGACAGATCTGCTACGTTAGATTCTGAGAATCGCACAATTATTGAGCAGATAGAGAAAATGGCAACTGCAAAAATCAAATCATCAAAATGAAATTGATGCTTATCGCCTTTATAAAGCCCTAAATAAAAATATAATTTTGGTATTAGTTTTCAGAAATATTGAAACCTGCTTTGCATCAGGTTTTCATTATAGCGCCGAGGAATATCAGAAGGCCAATTGCAACTCCCACAACAGATGCTATAACATAGAAGAAAGTAGGAATAACAATTGTCTGCAGTATTCCACTGTTCAACCCAATCAGGCTCTTAGTAAATATGGTTATGAGACCAACCACAAGACCGACTATCAGGAGCACAACACCAACTGCCCTGCTCTTGCCACTACCGAAATAAGCAGTAAGAATTCCCAGTATTACTAAGGTTATTGCAAGGAGAGCAAGTACAACTCCAAAAAATACATTCCAATGCCAAATAAAATCTGTCATATTTATTCCAACCTCATAGTTTGATTCCTGTTAATGTTTTAGTGTCTATAACGCCTTCGATTGTTCTAATCTTCTCAATGATTATCTTACCAAGTTCGCTGAAATCGCTTGCATCTATCTTGACAATCAGGTCATATTCACCAAAAAGCGGGTGGACTTCAACAACGTACTTGATGCCGGAAATCTTATTGTATACTTCCAACTCTTTTCCGGGCACTGTACTTACAAGGACGAATGCAATAGACATTTCTATTAAGCGAATGTTGTTATATTAATAAATTTTTGGCTATTCTATGCATTCATCAAACATCGTTGAGATATTTATCGAAGCGATAAGGAGTAGGAGAAAGCTACTTGTTGTATTAAATCACCAATTTTCCGCTGGCAGATCAATCAGTCCACTTGT
>JBMFWM010000025.1:1446-22607 GCA_049965275.1 Thermoplasmata archaeon
TACTTGTTGTATTAAATCACCAATTTTCCGCTGGCAGATCAATCAGTCCACTTGTTCCGTCCGTTAAAAATTAAATACATAAACCTGTTACTTTCAAACGGGCTGGTTTGACAACCCGCTCAGGTACCAAAGTCTGCCCTGTGGTTTGTGTAAATATGTCTGGAAACAAAATGACCGTCAATATTGACGGAAAAATGGTTGATGTAATAGATGGACAGACTATCTTGCAGTCCCTTCTATCAGCTGGAATTCAGGTACCGCATATATGCTATAACGAGGCTCTCGGTCCACTTCAAAGTTGCGATACCTGCCTTGTTGAAGTGGACGGGAAAACTAAACGGGGATGCTCAACACCGCTCACAGAGGGGTCTATTATTCTGACAACATCCTCCAGGTTAAATGATCTCCGTTTTGAGGCAACACAGAAAATTCTTCGTAACCATGATATGTATTGCACAGTTTGTGAAAACAGCAACGGAGATTGCTCCTTACACAATACCGTTCATGATCTTGGAATAAATTTTCAGAAATACCCTTTCTCAAGAAAGGGTTACAATATAGATAGCACGAACCCCTTCTACATTTATGATCCGGATCAGTGCATTCTTTGTGGCCGCTGTGTTGAGGCCTGTCAGGATGTTGAGGTTAACGAGACGATTCACATCGACTGGACTCTTGATCGCCCAAGAGTTGTCTGGGATAACGGCGTAAACATCAACGACTCATCCTGTGTATCATGCGGGCACTGTGTAACTGTATGTCCCGTTAACGCACTTATGGAGAAAGGTATGCTCGGAAAGTCTGGATATCTTACATCTCTTCCAGCTGCGACTAAGAGCAGGATGATTGAAGCTGTAAAGAGCCTAGAGCCGGAGATTGGGATGAAACCTGTAATGGCTATCAGCAATATCGAGGCTAAGCTCAGGAAAAGTCGAATAAAGAAAACAAAGACGGTGTGCACTTACTGCGGCGTTGGATGCTCCTTCGACATCTGGACAGTGGGCAGAGATATACTAAAGGTCCAGCCTCAAACCATCTCTCCCGCAAACGGCATATCCACATGCATAAAGGGAAAGTTTGGCTGGGACTTTGTAAACAGCAGTGAAAGGCTAATCACACCTCTTATCAGAGAAAAGGAAGGATTCAGGAAAGCTTCCTGGGAGGAAGCAATAGGTTATGCTGCCTCACGGCTAAATGAGATCAAGGAAAAATATGGAGGCAACGCAATAGAATTCATCGCATCATCAAAGGGAACAAACGAGGAAGCCTATATGATGCAGAAACTTGCCAGACAGGTATTTGGAACAAACAATGTTGACAACAGCTCACGTTTCTGTCAGGCTCCTGCAACCACAGGTCTTTGGCGAACCGTTGGTTATGGCGGTGATGCGGGATCGATTCATGACATATACATAGCCGATCTGGTGCTTGCGATAGGCACCAACACGGCCGAGGCTCACCCGGTTATTGCAACAAGGGTGAAGAGGGCACACAAACTTAACGGCCAGAAATTGATAGTTGCAGATCTCAGGGAGCATGAGATGTCCCGCAGGGCAGATATTTTCATTCATCCTAAACCAGGCACGGATCTTGTCTGGATTAACGCCTTATCCAGATATATAATAGACAAGGGTTGGATGGATTCAGCATTCATTTCCGCCAGAACCAACATGTTTGATGAATACAGGCAGAGCCTGGATCCATTCACACTAGAATTTGCAGAGGTAACAACTGGTATCAGCCGGGAGGAGCTTATAAAGGTCGCAGAAGCAATCCACAATGCAAAAAATCTCGTTGCCTTGTGGGCAATGGGAATTACCCAGCAGCAGAGCGGGAGTGATACTTCTACTGCAATATCGAACCTTTTACTAGTCACAGGAAACTATGGCCGCAGGGGAACAGGGGCATACCCGCTCAGAGGCCACAACAACGTGCAGGGAGCAAGCGATTTCGGCTCGATACCCGGATTCCTGCCGGGATACCAGAGCGTAGATGACAAGAAGATAAAGAAAAGATTTGAAGCAGCCTGGAAGTGCAAGATACCTGATACTCCCGGACATGATAATAATACTTGTATAGAGGCAATTCAGGACGGCGAGATCAGGGCAATGTACATAATAGGAGAAGAACTGGCCGAAACAGGCTCCGATTCCGCCTACGTGCGAGAACAGCTCGAGAAACTTGAATTCCTTGTTGTTCAGGATATGTTCCTTTCAGAGACTGCAAAATATGCTGACGTTGTTCTTCCCTCGTCTGCAAGCCTCGAAAAGGAAGGCACATTTGTCAACACAGAAAGAAGAATACAGCGTATTTATCAGGTATTGAGACCCATGGAGGGAACAAGGCCTGACTGGGAAATAATCCAGGATATCGCGAATCATCTGAGTGCGGGATGGTCCTATTCTCATCCGAAGGAAATCATGGATGAGATTGCTTCTCTCACTCCACTATTTGCAGGCGTAAATTATGAACGCCTGCAGGGATACAATAGCCTGCAATGGCCTGTTTCAGGCGATGGAAAGGATTCTCCTTTCTTATATACAGATAGATTCAATTTTGAGGATGGAAAGGCAAGGTTCTATCCAGTCAAATGGGAACGGACTCTCAAACCAGACAGGAAATACGATCTGCATCTCAACAACGGAAGGCTGCTTGAGCACTTTCATGAAGGGAACGAGACTTACAAGACACCCGGGATAAAGGCCCAGGTTCCTCGAACATTTCTAGAGATATCCCCTGAACTGTCTGCTGAAAGGAACATTGTAACTGGTGATAAGGTAAGAATTATCTCGAAGTGGGGCAGTGCAAAGGCTACCATCCTGGTTACTGACAGGGTATCGGGGCATGAGCTTTATCTTCCCATGAATGGATTTGGCGAAGAATCGGTAAACAGGCTCACAAGCAGATTAATGGATCCAGCTTCCCACACTCCATCCTACAAGGAACTCGCTGTTAAGATTGAAAAAATCGATGAAGACAGAGGGCAAATCCCACTGCCTGTCAACAACCATAGATATGCCAGTCCAGTTCCACAGAAGGGTATTAACATAGAAGCAAAATGGAAAAGAGGCGACTACTCTGATCCAACGGAGGCATGATTGTTATGGCAAAGATAACGAATGAAAAAATACAGAAACAAGATGAGAAAAAGGAATTCAATGTTACGGGAATGATTCAAGAGCATTTTGAGGAGATCCAATCCCTCCTTGAACTTATCTCCGCGTTTAAGGAGTCAGGCATCCTGAACCTGATGAAAGCAGTTCTGTCACAAAAGGATGATGTCATGGAAGTGGTGACATCCGATCTCCTGAACCCTGAAAATACCAGGTTCATCCAGAATGCATTGAGCATATATACGCTGCTGTCAAATGTTGATTCTGAGATTATGAGACGCATCGCTCAGACAGCGGCAGATTCAATTATGAATGCAGGTGATTTTAAGAAAGAGCCACCGCTTGGGCTCTTGCGTATTGGTTCACTACTGAAGGATCCAGATGTAAGCGCAGGTATTCGTGTCATCCTGTCGGTAATCAGCTCAATCACATCGAGCAGGAAACAGCAATGATTCCTGGGGATTATAAAATCGGCTCTATAACCAAAACAGTGCTAAGATATACGGGTACGTCCGCAAGCAGCAGTACAACTGATCGCGTTACGGTGGAAGAGCCTCTGGACATAATGGTACGCAAAGGGTCAGCAGAACCTTTTCATATTGCGTATATAATGCGTACGCCAGTCATGGATGACTACCTTTCCACTGGCTTTCTATTCTCCGAGGGTATAATCCAGTCGAGATCTGATATACTTGGGTTCGAAGGTGTCGATTCCAATGGAGTATCGGCAAAAAATTCCGTGACCGTTCTCGTCGCTGATCATGTTCCCTTAGATCAAAAAGAAATGCAGAGGCAATTTTTTGTCAATTCAAGCTGCGGAATATGCGGAAAGGCCAGTATCAATGACATATTCATGCGTATATCTGGGATGCAGAGATCAGAATGCACCATTCATGCAAAAGCGATATTGCAGCTTCCAAAAATTATGAGAGAACATCAAAATATATTTTCCCAAACCGGCGGGATTCATGCAGCAGCCCTTTTTTCGCTCCAAGGTGACCTGATCGCTTTGGCAGAGGATATAGGGCGCCACAATGCCGTCGACAAGATTGTTGGTTACATGTTGCTAAATGGGCTGATCAATCATGATCTTGCTCTCCAAGTGAGCGGGAGGGTAGGCTTTGAAATAGCACAGAAAGCGGCTCTTGCAGGAATACCAATTATATCGTCAATATCAGCACCTTCCAGTCTAGCGATAGAAACATGTGAAACGCTTGGTCTCACCCTTGCCTGCTTTGTTCGTGAAGACAGGCTCTCTATATATTCGAATGGTCAAAGAATTCTATGAACTGTGCTGTTGAAATTAAGATTCATCATGAAGGATGCCCTCTATTTTTTCGATGGCATATGCGTTTGCATCCTCCAGATATGATGGCGAATCGAATTCTGCAAAAGATCCATCATCAGATTTTATCAAAATCCTTCTTTGTCCGGATTGTGGAGAATCCTGTACCAGACTGATCGAGATGGAGATTCTGATATCTTTTATCTCGTCATGGAAACCTTCAATCAGGCACACATCACAGATACTCTTTGCCTTTTCCAGGAGATCTTTCAGGCTGAGTTTTGATCCGAATGTCATGAAGGTGGATCTCTCTGCACGTCCTACAGATAACACTGCACCAGCCCCTAGAGCCCTTTCAGTATCCTTTCCTGACATGTCGAACGCTACATCATCATGCGGAATGTTTTTGAGATAGCAAATCCTGGTAATCCTGGATCTAGCAGCGCCTATAAAGTACTCAGCAATAGTTGTTTTACCAGATCCGCTATTTCCCGAAAGGTGAATATTGACAGGCAATCAGATCTTTCTCCAACCCAGAAAGGCAATCCTTTTTCCAAGTTCTGATCCTGGAATTGAAAGTATTATGTCAAGAATGTGGGCATGCTTCATGGAAAGGCACCCTTTTCCTTCTCTAAGGACGAGCTCTATTTTCCTCGCTCCGCGTATCTTTGAGTTATAACGAGCTGCGTTTTTGGTCATGCTGGAATAAAACAGGTTCAACGCATCATCCCTGAGTGAGATCTTTCTTAGAAACCCAAGGCTTGGGCCATTAATAATTGCGCCCTGCTCAATTATATGTGGTGTCTCGGCAATTGGGATCTCCACTCCATCCATCAGCGGAAACAGACAATACCTTGATGCAACATGTGTATCAAGAAAACCTAATGAAATTCCATGAAGAGACTCAAGCGCAAGTTTCAGGCCAAGCGATTCCTGAACGCGCAATGAAGCAGCTTCGATTCTCCCCTCAATGACAGAATGAATGGCTTCATCGTCCGGTTTCTGGTATAATGTTCCGCTTGGTGAAATGTTCCGGATCAAGGGCAGGTTCCATTTATCTATATTACCGGTTACGGTTGTGCGTGCGCTGACTGGCATGCTGTTCCAGCTATGAACGCCAATCTGTTCCCCGGCCTCGATATACTTCGTTGTACCGGGAATAGAGACAAAACCGTCAGTGCTGGGCAGTCTCGAAATTGATCCAGAGAGACCGGGAACCGGATAAGCCATCTCCTCTCCACGATCTATCCTTACAGGAATTAAATTCTGTTTTCCTATCTCCAGATCCAGGCGGCGGGCAAGCTTTACATTCTCCAGCAGATGAGACGAATTGCAGCCCGACATCCTTATAAGAGAATGCAGGAAGAGCGTCTTGAACACCATGTATGAGGAAACAGGGAACCCTGGTAGACCTATTATGACTGCATCACCAGACTTTCCGAAGACTGTTGGAAGACCGGGCTTGACCATTACGCCATGGAAAATAATACCAGGTTTAAGATCGGCTATAGCCCCATATACCATGTCAAAGTTACCTGCAGAACTCCCTCCTGACAGGATTATCACATCATGCGATTTGCTAATATCTTGCAGTTTCTGGTCAAGAAGCTCCTTTCTGTCCTTCAAAATACCCAGCCTGTCAATCTGGAAAAGCGAATAGTTTGCAAGCTCTGCCTGTATCATGTATGAATTTGAATCATATATCTTGCCCTGCCTGTAGGTCTTTTCCGGCGACAGCAGTTCATTTCCTGTTGAAAAGATCGTCACTCTTATCTTTCTAGTGACAGGAACTTGAGATACTCCGAGAGAGGCAAGGAGCGCAATTTCTCTCGGGCCCATCACACTGTATGCCGAGACCGCAAGCCCTCCCTCCGGTAGGTCGCTTCCAGCCTCTGCTATATTTTTCCCCCTATCCAGGCTGACCTTCACCTGGACCGTTTCGGACTCATCAACGCAATCCTCTACCGGAACCACACAATCTGCCCCCAGTGGTATCACGGATCCGGTCGCAATGCGGATACAGCTCTTCCCCGGGTGGAGAACCTTCTGGGGCTCACCGATCAGCGCCTCATCCTCGATCGTTAGCATTACAGGTAAAGATTCTGTAGCGCCTGAAATTTCAGCAGACCTCACGGCGAAACCATCCATTGTCGCTCGGTGAAAGGGAGGATTATCCCTCGTGGATATGAAGTCCACTGCGGATACCCTGCCCACTGCCTCATCAACGCTTACGTCTTCGATTTCATGAATTATCGGAACATTCTGCCTGATAAGAGAGAGAGCCAAGTCAAAGTCCACCAGCTTCCTGAATACACTTTTCAAACCTAACACACCCCGTATACTTCCACAACGTCATTCTCCGAATATCCTTCAACGTTATCGGGTACAACTACAAGACCATCAGCATTCAGCATATCGATCATTCTTACGCTTCCTCCAGATGAAACAGTCGATACCTTCATTCCGTCACTATCATCCGAAATTCTCACAGGTATAACAGTAGTGTAACCAGCCTTTGAATGTAACCCGGTAGCAAGTTTCATTCTCTTCCATCTGCTCTCATCGTTCATGCCCGTCACTGCCTTTACGTAGTGCGGAAGAAAGAGCCAGAGCGAGATTATGGCTGAGGAAGGGAATCCTGATACCGAAAAGACTGGTTTACCTGATAACGAATAGAGAGCAGCAGTTCTTCCAGGTCTGATTCGGACACCGCCAAAGAGAGTCTCGGCAATCCCTGATAAAGCCTCTGGAACAAGATCATAGCGTCCCAGGCTTGTCCCACCCGTTATAATCGTTGCATCCATGATTTCCATGGAGTGCTTTACCTTCTTCGAGATTTCTTCAACACTGTCATGGCACTTTCCCAGTCTGGTAATCTTCAGGAATCCTGATTCAAAGAATGTCTTGACTGCTGTTTCGGCTGTATTCCTAATATTATCCGGAGAAGAACTGAATAATTCATTTCCGGTGGAGAAAACTCCAACATTGATCCTCCTCTTAACCCTTATATTTGCTGTTCCTGATGAAAGCATAGCTGTGATCTGAAAACTGCCTATCTGATCTCCTTTGTGGATTATCTGGAAATCCCTGTTTATGTCTTCCCCGACTTTCGATACATTCATTCCTGGAGATAGTTCCTCTGTGATTGTAATACCACCGCGAGCGGTGACAGCATTTTCCGTCATTATCACTGAATCGCAGCCATCCGGCAGCGATGCTCCCGTATATATTTCGACGCATTCTCCTTTGGAAATGTTGAATTTTTTTCCGCTCCCAGCCTCTTTTCTACCTATTATTTTGAAACGAACCGGATTTTCTGTGCTTGCTCCGGTAGAGTCAATGGACCTGATGGCGTATCCGTCAACCAGGCTTCGCTCACGAGTCGGAAGCGGAGTCTTGGCAAAGATATCCTCGGCAGAGATCATTCCCAGGCTGCCAGAAACTTTTGTTGTTACATCGCTTATAGGATTCCAGTTGTATCTATTGATGCGGGATACTGCATCCTGGTAACCTATCAGGTTAACAAAACGATTCATCTGCTGTCGTATCTCGTTAAAAAAAACCACCTCCTGATCCTGCGCCAAACAGGTTTAAAGCGGCTCCACCCAGAAGCGACGCTTTAAGTTCGATCATTAGCCCTGATGTGCTGATTTTCTGTCTCTTGCCAGTAGGGTTACGGATCACATATGCATAATGTATATTGGTTTATGATTTTGTCTCTAGTGCAGCATCTTTAACATTCAGATTTGAGATCCAGGAGCATGATCGCGTATATCCCAGTCAAGGCATCTGAGCGACTTCCGGGCAAGCATATGATGAAGATTTGTGGCAGGTCAATGCTGGATATTGTAAGAGAAAAGCTCGGCAAGATTGGGGAAGTCGTAATTCTATCAAAAATTGATCTCCCTTTTCCTTATGAGCAAGATAATTCAAAAAATATCATGCAGCTTGTTCATGATCTGAGCTTGCAAAATGACTCATTTATGCTTGTTGCTGGAGATATGCCATTCTTCACATTAGAGGATATGAGCATCCTCTTATCCCATTTCTCCGGTAAATCGGTTATGCCTGTTCACAAGGATGGAAAAATGGAACCTCTTTTTGCTATTTACTCCGGTCGATTGGAAACGGGAAGTAACCTCCGCGTTATGCTGCGTAAGTCAGGATTTGCCGGTGTTGATGCCGGTTTATTCTCAAAAAATGCGTTCTTCAACGTGAATACGCAATCGGATTTATCGAAAGCAAACGAGATCTGCAAAAATCAAATTCAATGAAATACGGTGCATTTTGGTTATGCAATCAATCAATGATTTACGCATCAGGAAAGTCAATTTCTCCGCTTCCCCGTTTCATGAGAAGATCCAGAAAAGCATCATGCTCAATGCTGATCTGTCTTCCGGAGTCAAGTTTTTTCCAAGTTAAATTTCCGGACTCAAATTCCTGTTTTCCCAGAACTATCAGATCCGTTGCGCCCTCCTTGTTTGCCTCCTTTATCTGCATCCCCATGTTTCTCTCATTTATATTCAGGTGGGCTGGTATTCCGGTAGATCTTATCTTTGTCGCAAGCATGACAGCTGGGGCATAGTATGCCATGTCTGGTGTTGCTACGTAGAAGTTCTGCCCTTTCTTAGAGTAACTGAAAAGACCTGTGTGTTTCAACAGCATCTCGAGGATAGCGTCACCCATCCCGAATCCCACAGCCGGTATCTTCTGCCCAGAATAGAGCTCCGCCAGGTTGTCATATCTTCCGCCTCCGAGAATGGATCTGAACTTTCCTTCCACGTCAAATGCCTCAAAGACAACGCCGGTATAGTAAGCAAGTCCTCTGACTGTGGAAAGATCCAGGAAGAAAGTGTCAGCGGAATACGCGGGAAGAATTTTGGATAACCTGATGAATCTCTGTATCTGTGAATCGTTGTCGGCATAATGAATTACATTCTGAATAACGCTTTCTGAACGTTCAATCGGTGTCACCTGTTCCAGCATTTTGCAGAAATCACGGACGCGGTCTTTCGACATTCCAAGTTCTTCAAGAGCGAGGAAAAACTGATCCCTGTCTGTTTTTTTGAACTTGTCTATAAGGGCGAATGCCTTCGTAACATCCTTTATGCCATTCTCGAGAAGGACACGCTCCATTATTGATCTATCGTTTATTAGTATCCTGTAATGACCTTTGAGGCCAAGATTATTCAGAATGAAGGCAGCAAGACCAATTACCTCCGCATCAACTTCAGAGGAACTTGGCCCAAAGATGTCACCATTGAACTGATAAAACTCCCGCTGTCTCCCAGCCTGGGGTTCCTCGTACCTCCAGTACTTCTGGAAGCTGTACCATCTCACTGGCCTTGAGATATCCTTCCTTGAAGTTAGCATCCTCACTACCGTCGGTGTTGCTTCTGGCGTAAGCGTGATCTGTCTTCCTCCCTTATCCTGAAAAGTGAAACACTGGCTCACAAGTTCATCCCCTGATTTAATCCTGTAAAGATCCATGTGTTCCACAGAAGGCATCTCTATCTTCCTGAAGCCAAAGACTTCCGCTGCCTTCTCGGAAACTTCAAAAATGCGCTTCCTGGGTTCACTGTCTTCCGGGTAGATATCCCTGAAACCTCTAACTCGCTCTAGACCCACGGTCAAGTAATGCAACAAGCTAAAATAAACAATACTTTCCCAATCATTGGAATCGACGCCCCCATGTTTGGACTAGGAATGAAGCATTTATAGCTGCATGGTGATTCCCCGGCAATACGAAGACAGAACAGGCTGTTGGGTCGGCCTTTGCAATATCAGCCGCGTTTATCTGGTCCACCTATTATTCATTGATATTTTACGCATATTCCTACTCCCAGATTATTATTTTTGCCATTCCCTCGCTTGCCGGTTCCATTATCTTCATAGTCCCGCTCCTCCTCAAGACAAAATCGCTCGCCTTTCTCACAGACAGAAGGGTCATGTTTACGGGGGCACTTTACTTTGTGCAGCAGTTTCTCATCATCCTCTCTACGCAGAGGAATGGTTCAGTCATTACGACGATCGCAGTGCTTTTTGGCGATGTTATCCTGTCACCTGCGCTCTCGATTGCATTGAGGATTAACTTGATGAAGCTGGATTACCGGATTTTCTCCCTGTCTTTAGCAATAATGATACCTGCATCTGTCTTGCTGGTGGCATATGGAAAGACTATAACAGTTCAGGGGATCCTTGGAGCCGCTCTGCTGTTTGGTGTGATGCTTGCTGTCCCTTTTCTCTTTCTAACCCTCAACATGCTAATCACAGTTAAGGGATCGTTCCACGCACTTGCAGGAACATTTTTCTGGCCAGGAATCGTATCACTTGCAGTGGGACTTGCAATATTCCACCAGGGTCCTTCTTCCATCGGCTTCCTGCCGATCCTTTCACTCCTAGTAACAGGAGTAACATCAATGGGAGTAGCATATCTTTTCTTTTTCCGGGCATCAAGGCTCAGCGGATTTGCCATAACTTCTGTTCTGCAGGCTCTAATACCCCCATTTACCCTGATTACAACGCATTTCACTGAGTCCGCATACGTATCCGCAATCTCTCTAGGCTTGATTGCGGTTGCTTCCATAGGTGCCGCTATTGCCGTGCTTTCCATGAAACCTGGCAAGTGATCTCATAAGATCATGATAGGGGGTCTGCAAGTCTTTATTTAACAAATTCATATGTTGTGCCATGGTACTCAAGGAAGGAGATAAAGCGCCGGAATTTACCGGAACGGATGAGGCAGGAAAGAAGATCAGCCTTTCAGATTTCAAGGGTAATTCTGCAGTTGTCCTCTATTTTTATCCGAAAGCGGAAACCCCTGGCTGCACTGCGGAAGCAAAATGTTTCAGGGATAACTGGGATTCCATCAAGCAGTTAGGGGCCGCGGTACTTGGAGTAAGTTCTGACACCGAAGAGAAGCAGAAATCATTCAAGGATCATCACAAGCTTCAGTTCACGCTTTTAAGTGACAGGGACCGGAAGATCAGGGACGCATACGGTGCAAAAGGATTCCTGATCCCCGCAAGAATGACTTTCATCATAGATAAGGAAGGTATTATTCAGGGAATTCACAATTCGCAGATGGATCCGAAGGGGCACATAGATTTCGCCATTGAAAAACTGAAATCCTTGGCGCCTGCAGAGGCAGGTAAAGCGACAAGCTGAACTTACTGCTTTAAGATAAATAACCTCAGGAACAATATCTGCGACTGATATGAAGAAACTAACTATTTCTGTTGACATTGGGGGCACTTTCACAGATATAGTCCTGATGCAGGGGAACAGGATCAAGAAGGCATTTAAAATTCCGACTTCTGTCAGGGCACCAGCTGATGCCGTGATTGAAGGTATCAGATCAGCAGGTCTTGATCATGTTGATGAAGTTGTCCATGCAACAACTATTGCAACTAACTCAATTCTTGGACAGTACAACCTGGAACTTCCAAAAACCGCACTCCTGACAACTTATGGATTTGCTGATGTAATTGAGATTGGAAGGCAGAACAGACCTTCCATCTATGATCTGAGGTTCAGAAAGCCAGTACCAATAGTCCCGAGGAAATTGCGCTACGAGGTTTTTGAGCGAATCGGACCTGATGGAAAAGTAGTCAGGGCAGCGGATGCTAAGGCTCTGGAAAAAGTTGTTTCAGATCTCTCTGCAAAAAAGGTTGATACTATTGCTATTAGCTTCCTGCACTCATACCTCAACCCAATAAACGAGGTTATTGCAGGCAAAATTCTAAGAAAGAAGTTTGGACATGTATCTCTTTCTTCCGAGATATCAGCGGAACCGAGGGAATTTGAACGGACATCCACTGCCGTTGTAAATGCTGCATTATCTCCTATCATGACAGATTACTTGAATCAACTTTCTATAAGCCTGAGCAAGTTTGGGTGCAGGCAGATAAGCATGATGTCTAATTCAGGCGGGCTCATGAGACTGCATGATGTGATCAGCAAGCCAATAAAAATAATAGAATCTGGACCCACAGCTGGGGTAATAGCAGCAAATGAATTTGCCAGGATTGTAGGGGACAGGAATGTAATAAGCTTTGATATGGGAGGCACGACGGCAAAGGCGAGCGCAATAGTTGCAAACACTATAGCTACAACAGCGGAATACGAGGTCGGTGGATCATCCAATCATGGCAGGATGATAAAGGGAACGGGTTATCCTGTTAGGACACAGTTTGTCGATATTGCCGAGGTATCGGCGGGCGGAGGAACAATTATATGGAAGGACGATGCAGGAAGCCTTAATATTGGTCCGCAAAGCGCTGGTTCGGATCCAGGGCCTGCATGTTATGGACTTGGCGGAGAACAACCTACAATCACTGACGCAAACCTGGTTCTTGGCTATATTAGTAGAGAAAGTCCAGGACGAACTATCATGTTGGACATGGAAAAAGCGATCAAATCGCTTTCACTGCTCGGCGATCCTGTCAAGGTCGCAGAGAAAGCTATTTCTCTTGCTGACTTGGAAATGGCAAGAGCAATCCGCCTGGTAACTTACGAGCGAGGCCTAGATCCGAAAGGATTCGTACTGTATGCTTTCGGTGGAGCCGGTCCCCAGCACGCTGCAAGAGTGGCAAAGCTGCTGGGTTCGTCGGAGGTAATTATTCCTACAAACCCTGCTGCATTCAGTGCAATTGGATTAGTCGAAGCTGACTGGAAATATGAAGAATCCATGGCTTTCCCAACTGAACTGAAGGCGGATTATGAGAACCTCGCTGTCAAGTTACGTGAAATGGAAGCTGATATCGCGATTTCATTAAGCGCAGATTGCAGATATGAAGGCCAGGGGGCAGATCTATCAGTTCCGGTGACTTCAATTTCCATGGCGAAAATAAAGGAAGACTTCCAAACCATTCATGGATCAACTTATGGCTTTAAGCTTCCCCGTGAGATCGAAATATCAGCGATAAGGGTCACCGGCACCAGATCAAGGGTGAAACCTGGATTTGAAAAAATGCCAGCGGGAAAAAAGGAGCTATACACAAGGAAAGCGCGAGAGTCAGGCAAATGGCATTCTTTTCCTGTCCATTCCCGGGATTCTTTGCCTTCCGGAGCGGCTATCAAGGGTCCGGCAATGATTGACGAGCCTGGAACTTCAACACTCGTTCCAGCAGGCTGGTCATCAAGGATTGGCTCACACGGAGAGATAAGAATGGTGCTGCATAAATGATAACAGACTGGGAACTGATCGGGAAGACCTCACAGTTCATAGCGGAAGAGATGGGCATTTCGCTGAAACGATCTGCAATTTCGCCAAACATTAAGGAAAGGATGGATCACAGCTGCGCCATTCTTGACAGATCTGGAAGGATTGCTGCTCAGGCTGAGCACATACCTGTGCATCTGGGTTCATTCAAGATAGGCTCTATGAACCTGCTGGGGTGGATCAGATCTAATCGCATTAAATTGTCAGAAGGAGATATGATGATCACAAATGATCCTTATATTACAGGAACGCACCTGAATGATGTAATGCTGTTGGCACCCGTCTTTCATGAAGAGGCGATATGCGCCTATGTGGTAAATAAAGCACACATTGTTGATGTTGGTGGGCCCGTATTTGGGAGCCTCAATCCAAACGCAAAAAATCTCTTCCAGGAGGGTATGATAATACCACCTGTAAAACTCGTAAAAAATGGTAAAATAGATTCCGAGATCCTCTCGATAATTCTTTCCAACTTCAAGGAACCATCCACTGCATTGGGCGACATTAATGCACAGATTGCCGCAAACAGGTCTGGAATTGCAAGAATCAGGGAGATGCTTGTAGAATACGGAATAAAGGCTGTCTTACAAGGATGGAAGGATGCCATGAATCATTCAAGAAAACTTGCCATGTCCGGAATATCGGGTTGGAAACATGGTTCTTTTTATGCAACGGACACGCTTGAGGCCGGTAATTCCTCAATACTTTTGAAACTTCGTCTCGATATATCAGACGACTGCATATCTGCAGATTTTTCAGGCAGCTCCTCCGAATTGGAACTACCCCTTAATGCAGTAAAGGGAGTAACATTCTCCGCAGTCGCATATGCAGTAAGGAGTGCAATGAATAGTGATATTCCAACAAACGACGGTCTTTATTCAATCCTGAAAGTTTATGCTCCTGAGGGGTCTTTGTTGAATCCGGAAATCCCATTTCCTGTCTCGGGAGGAAATGTCGAGACAACACAGAGAATAGCAGACGTGGTCCACCATGCACTCGGTGAAAGTGCCGGTACTGAGATACCTTCTGCGTCCTCAGGAACAATGTTTAACGTGATGATGGGAGGGCCAAGAGGTAAAGGCAAATTCTGGTCATATTACGAGACGATAGGAGGAGGCAACGGAGCAGGAAAGGGCAGGAATGGTGAATCTGGTGTGCATAGCAATATGACAAATACCATGAATACACCAATTGAAGTCGCAGAGCGTGAATACCCTATTTTTTTCACTTCATATAAGATCAGGAAAAACAGCGGCGGTACCGGAACATGGAAAGGCGGAGATGGCATCATACGCTCCTTCAGGGCAAAGGAAGCATGCACCATCTCCGTACTGGCAGACAGGTTTGTAAACCCTCCTTATGCACTTGCTGGAGGAAAGAGCGGTAAAACCGGTATGGTTTACATAATCCATGAAGGTAAAAGGAAGAGATATCCAAGTAAGTTTACAGCAGATCTGGCTCCAGGTGACGAGGTAATCATTTTCACGCCAGGTGGATCCGGTTATGGTCGGAAAGGAAAGATCAATCCTGATAATGATATGAATAAAAAATCCAAAGCAGATAACGATGTATAGAAATACAGGCTATTACCAACTTCTGCCTGTCCCACAGAATCAGGGACCTATCGTTATTAGGAATTCCGTGTAAAAGTTCCGAATATATAAGCGTCAATGGTAATTAAACGCAGTGCCTTGATCCGTTTGTGATATCTTGTTTGAAATACGCTTTCATGGAAGAGGTGGCCAGGGGGCGGTCACAGCTTCTAAAATACTTGCCCTTGCGGCGTTCAACGAAGGTAAATACGTTATATCATTCCCGTTTTTTGGTACTGAGCGCAGGGGAGCGCCTGTCACAGCATTCACAAGAATAGATGAGGATCCGATCCTGCTCAAAACCCAGATATACCAACCGGACGCAGTAGTAGTTCTTGATTCCTATGTATTGCGTTCTTCTGATGTTATGAGCGGGCTAAAGCACGATGGCTTTATGATCGTGAATACGAGCAAGGATCCTGGGAGCTTTGACCATGGATATAGGGTCGCTACGATTGATGCCACATCTATTGCAATCAAATTATCCCTTGGGAACAGGGCTAACCCAATCATCAACACAGCCATGATTGGGGCACTCGCGAAGGCTACGAGACTTGTTTCCCTTGAAGACACGATATATGCTGTTAAGGAAGCTTCACCCAGCAGGAAGGAGGACAACGCCTTGGCTGCACAGGAAGCGTATGAATCGGTACAACTGGGGTGGGCACAATGATTATGGCTCCACTTGCAGATGTAAGTTCAAGGGTAAATCACACTGATTCCTGGAGGATCCAGAAACCGGTTATAGATTACTCAAAATGCATAAGGTGCATGATATGCTGGAAATTCTGTCCGGATGCCTGCATTGATGTCGAAGATGGATCAAAATACGAAGCACCGAGCGACAGAACGCTGAAACTGCAAGCACCAAGCATAGACATGGATTACTGCAAGGGCTGCGGAATATGCGCCAATGAATGCCCTGAGAAATGCATAGAAATGGTTCTTGATGATAAGGAGGTATCCTAGATGAAAGCAGTATCAAAATACAATGCAATCATGACAGGAAACGAATCGGTTGCAGTCGGCGTCAAGCTGGCAAGAGTCGGTTTCGTATCCGCGTATCCTATCACGCCACAAACAACTATAGTGGAAAAACTCGCTGAAATGATATCAAATGACGAGCTTTCATCAAAATACATCGAGGTGGAGAGCGAACACAGTGCAATGGCGGCTGTTTTCGCAAGTGAGCTTGCGGGAGTCCGCTCTTATACAGCAACAAGTTCCCATGGCCTTCTATACATGCATGAAATGCTTCACTGGACAGCCGGTCAAAGGCTTCCCGTAGTTATGAGCGTTGTGAACAGGGCCATCGGTCCACCATGGAATATCTGGTCTGAGCAGACAGACACGATGAACCAGAAGGATACCGGCTGGATGCAGGTATATTGCGAATCAAACCAGGAGGCGCTGGATACTATCCTAATGGGTTACAAGATCGCCGAGTCGCAGGATGTGATGCTGCCGCTGATGAGCATGGAGGATGCATTCATATTATCACACACATCGGAGCCGGTAAACATACCGGACCAGAGCGAGGTGGATGAATTCCTTCCAAAGCTGGATCTTAAGTTCAGGATCGATCTTAAGAACCCGATGGGTTATGGATCATATACGCCACCTGATGGCCCCTTCATGGAACTGAAGGTGGACTTCATGGAATCAATGAAGAAATCCAAGCGCGTGATCCAGAGTGTTACGAGGGAATTCTCAAGAACGTTTGACAGGGACTATTCCGGTCTCATTGAAAAGTACAAAATGGATGACGCGAAGTATGCACTTGTAGCTTCGGGGACCCTTGCTTCAACAGGCAAGTATGTCGTAAACAAACTGCGTGAAGAGGGAGAGAAAGTAGGTCTGATAAGGCTGCGCTTCTTCCGGCCGTTCCCAGATCAGGAAATCATGGATACGGTTTCGAATCTCGACGCGGTCGGCGTGCTTGACAGATCCACTTCAATGGCACCTTATGGTTCTACTGCAATGGAAGTCAGATCCGCGCTCTACGGCAACACGAACATACCAGTTGCAGGCTTTATCGCCGGTCTTGGTGGAAGGGACGTAAAGATCGATGATTTTCTTGAGATGTTCAGTATGATAAAGAAGGGAAAAGGGGGGAATTATTACATTAATGCAAAGGGAGTGAAATAAAATGCCATTTTCTATACCTGAAATAGAACTGATGGAACCCGGCCACACCGCTTGTCATGGTTGCGGAGCAACACTTGCAATGCGTTATGTGCTGAAAGGAATGGGAGATCATACTGTTGTTTCAGTGCCTGCAGCATGCTGGGCGGTAATCCCGGGTGCAATGCCAAACAGGACGCTTGACGTTCCGATGATTTATACTCCATTTGCAGCAACTGGTGCAGTCATCTCTGGCCTGAGGGGGGCACTTGACATACAGGGCAACAAGGACTGGAATGTTGTTGGATTTGCAGGAGATGGCGGCACAGCCGATATCGGGCTGCAGTCTCTATCCGGAGCAATGGAAAGGGGCCATAATGTCTTCTATATCATGTACGACAACGAAGCCTACATGAACACAGGTGTCCAGAGATCAGGGAGTACACCCTACGGGGCAGAAACAACAACCACACCCGTCGGGAAAGAGAGAAACTTCAAGAAACAGCAAAAGAAGATAGTTGCCGATCTAATGATGGCACAGGGCGTCCCGTATGTTGCAACCGCTACTATAGCCTATCCGGAAGACCTGATCAGAAAAATAGAAAATGCAAAGAAAATAAATGGTCCAAAGTTCATCCAGATATTGTCTCCATGCCCAACAGGCTGGTATTATCCGCCAGAGAAAAGCGTTGAAATTTCAAGATTGGCAGTCCAGTCAGGAATCTTTCCGCTATTCGAGTACTCAAACGGTATAATGAAAGTAACCAAGCCTTCAAAGCCTGTCAGCGTCAGGGGATATCTTTCCATGCAGAAGAGATTCGCCCATCTGAACGACGATGACATCGAAAGCATACAGAAGGGAGTCGACGAGAGAATGGATTTCCTGCTTTCAAAGGAGAGGGAAGGAAAAACTCTTAACAAAACTTCACAATAATTTTCTCTGCGGATACTATGATATGAGTTACTTGTTTCTTCATATCTATAAGGTAAAATAAATCAGAATTTGCAATCTACTTATGAGTCTTTCATGTCTGGTGTCAATTTTGGAATTTAACTCGGAGGCGTAATCTGTCAAGAAAAAAAATGTATAATGGAAACGCTGGGAGGGAGATTCGAACTCCCGAGCTACGAGAGCACAGGCTTTCCAGACCTGCGCCTTACCAGGCTAGGCTATCCCAGCTACTTCGGCGTTATCTTTCATTGATATTTATTCTTTCAGCACTCTACGAACCAAAACAGGATACAGTTGTTCAGTAAGAATGAATTTACCCTAATCTTCGTATAAGCAAGCATAAGCGAATATTACATGATTTTCAAATATAGTTTTTAGCTAAATCAAAGGGCCGTTGAATAACAGGAATGCAATTCTTACCGACAAGATGAAATGTGCTGCTCGATTATCCTCCGACGCAGAATATATCTTAGTTCAAGGATTCACGGTCTGATGGAGAGGTATCAAATCCCAAAGATTTCCCGCAAAATTAAAGCAAAAGCAAAATTTACCGCAGCGGATTATTTGAACTCCTTCCATCAAAGTAAAATGTGGATGCCATCACGTGCGATAATCGTCTTTTCCCGCAGGATCTTTGATACATTGTACATCAACCTTCCTCTTAAAGAATACGAATTCCCATATGGCGGCACATTTATGGAGGGTATCAACGTAGATCTCGATCTTATGGTGATAAGATCATATGCCGGCGCTCCTTTATTAGCAACGATAGTTGAGGAGCTTGGGGCTCTTGGGGTCAAGGATTTCCTTATTGTAGGAACTGCCGGTGCTATTAACCATAAGGCGAAAGTAGGCGATTTGGTGCTTTGCAGCAGAGCTATCAGGGATGAGGGGGTCTCTTATCATTATGCAAAACCTTCTATGTTTGCCTATCCTGACAAGGTACTTAGAAAATCAATTGAAAGGATTCTGACTCAGCAGAATAAGAAATTTTTGCGCGGAGGAACCTGGACCACGGACGCACCATACCGTGAAACAAGCTTGGAGGTTTCAACATTCAGTAAAATGGGAATTCTTACTGTTGACATGGAGGCTTCTGCTCTTTTCACTGTGTGCAGAAAACTTGGATTCAGAGGGGCAGCACTGTTTATGGTTTCTGATCTTCTATATGAGGAACCATGGGGTGGTTTCCAGCTAGATGGAGAGAAAATCGATGAGCTTGCACAAACAGCCCAGTTCATAGCACAAAGCAGATGGGTTGCTATGGATCCTGATAACATCACAAATCAGAGATCTTGAATGAATTCCTTGATAGAATTGAGCAAAGTTTTGAACATATCAGGCGTCAGATTGCCTGTGTTTGTATTCCTCGGGCTCGGATGAAAAGAGGCGAAGATCCTCTTTCCATCATCAAGATCATAGGAATTGGAATGCTTGAAGACCATTTTTGTAGGCATCCCAATTCCGTAGTGCTTCAGGTACTTGATATAAGAGTCGAAAGCAATTTTTCCTAATAATAATATGGCCTTTGAACTTTTTAGCAGGTCAAGTTCTCTGCGGAGAAAAGGGAAGCAATTCTGCATTTCTTCTCTAGTCGGGATGTTGTCAGGCGGTACGCACCTAACTGCCGCAAGTATGTAACAATCCTTCAGTTGAAGGCCATCACCTATGTAGTCGGAATTTGGTTGATTTGCGAATCCGGCATCGTAAAGGCCCCTCATTAGAAACCTTGCTGAAAGATCACCGGTGAACACCCTTCCTGTTCTGTTTCCACCGTGTGCAGCTGGGGCCAGTCCTATTACAACAAGGCGGGCATCTGGAGGGCCAAATCCAGGAACCGGCTTTCCCCAATATTCCTGTTCACGAAATCGCTTAGTCTTTTCTTTTGCTATTTTCTCCCTGAAATTGACAAGCCGTTTGCACTTCCTGCAAGATATAATATCATCTCTCAGGCGTTCCAGACTGTCGTTATTGTCATTATATGTTTTTCCCGTAAAAGGTGGATTTGCTTTACTCAAGGCGATTGTCATTCAAAGCTTGCTTAAAAAATTAAAGGTCTCTGCAGGCAAACAATTCAGATTCATGTTTAAGGATCTAAGGGCAGGGTCATTCTTGTTGCTTCTTTTTTAGGTGGAAAATAGAAATAGCGTCGGGGGGGAGATTCGAACTCCCGAGCTGAGACAGCAATAGATCTCGAATCTATCGCCTTACCGGGCTAGGCTACCCCGACCTGATTGCGGAAAAAGAGCAGCTTATTTATTAGTTCCTGTTCTTTGATTTATAGTGCTCTTTCATCATGCACCTGTCAATAACGACAGTCATTCCAGCTTTCTTTGCATTATTTGCAGCTGTTTCGTTGATGACTCCTTCCTGGAACCAGATAGTCCTGGCTCCAATCTTGGCAGCTTCATTGACAACCGGGATCACAGTTTCAGGTTTCCTGAAAACATCAACGATATCTATCCTTATTTCAGGTGGTATGTCAATCAGGCTTGGGTAAGTCGTAATTCCTTCCCAAGTCGTGAAATTAGGGTTTACAGGAATTATATTAAAACCATTTTCCTTTAGGTACCTAGCAACCCTGTAACTTTCCCGATCATGTTTATCAGAAATACCAACGACTGCAACATTTTTCGAAGTAATGAGTACCTTCCCTATCTTGTCATTGTCATATTGATTTTGTGCCATGGTGATCAACTCCCGGGATCGGTTTGAGCCGATCTCTCTTTCCTGCTTTGTTATTAATCCCTAATTTAAAATCCTTCCCAACAAAAAAACTTGAACCGATATTTCCTGTATATAAAGAAAGCACGTAGAAATTTATGGATATAGTTTATATATTTTTTTGTAATAAGTAAGTTCTATGTTCTGC
>JBMFWM010000026.1:0-7691 GCA_049965275.1 Thermoplasmata archaeon
AATTCAGTTGAAATGTGAGGGCATAAGCAAAATTAATAAGTTGTTAGAAACTGTCCATAATGAATCTTAAGCCTCTGGTGGATAAACAATGACAATCCACGGATACGTTGATATTTCATAATAAAATGTTAAACACGGCCTCTTAACTATGAAGAAACTACGGACGAAGAGGTATAATGACCCAGGAGACCCGGTACCAGAATATGACAACTATCAATATTGGAGATAACGAAATGAAGAATATGGAAAGGTGACTTTGAGTGAAAAGAATAGCTGAAATAGACAAGAAGTTAGATCTGATGGTCACTATTTCTGTGAAACCCAGCTCTCAATTGTTCAAAATCACAGAAAACCTTGAGTGGAGGTACCCCGGGAGGGTTTTCGAAGAATCCGGAAAGAAGTTTTTCCAAATCTATCTCCAAAAAAATCTCATCCCACAGAAGGATCTTTCAATTCTGACCTTCATGCCCAATTATGTAATAAAAAATAATTATTACACGGCATCATTTGGGATCAGGGACTCAAAGGCAGTTGATCTCATCCTAAACATGCTCCAGATACCATCTGTAATTCTCTCAGAAAACTATGTTTACAGAGGAGAAACATTCTATACATTCAGGTATCACAATTCAGTTATGAAACAGGTTAGCGATGCCCTCCAACTCCTGTTTGAATATGGCCGGTGCAAATTGGTTTACCTAGGCAAATCATCTGGAATTGTGGCAATGTTAAATGATGCATCCAGGAATGCTCAGCTTTCAGTGATTAAGATTACAATGCAATTGTCAATTATTGAAGCTCTGCCTGCCGATATCTCAGATCTTGAGGTTATTTCAGAGATAGAAACCAGACAGATGAAAGCTCAAGGCGCAAAAGTCATTCTTTACGGAGATTCCAACCTGAATTGGGCTAAGACGGTATCGGAAGATGATGGAATACATGAATTTTTAATTAACCAATCAGTAAATTTCCAGTTGAACGAAATGGTTTACAACGCAAAGTTGCCTTTGACAGGATCATTTGGAACCGTAAAGGGAGAATCTATTGAAATCACGATGTTTTTGCCCACATACTGCATGGACGAATTCCTCGCAGATTTCTACAAAACGTCAAGCGGTCTGGAGAAATCGAAGATTTACCTCAACATGTCAGCACCCTTGACCCCTGATATGTGGGATTGGATTTAATTTCGAGAGCATAACAGAATAATTCCTGTATCTGGAGGCTAGGATCTTTTATACAAAACCAAATTTAAGTTGCTTTACAGCTATTTTTGAAAGCGGGCGAGTACTATTCAACTTTAAAATAATCTTATAATTTCAATGCCTCTATGAACCAGAATGCTCCAGCTTCCCCCCCTTTTCTAGTCTCCATTTGCAGTATGCATACAGAGCATCGTATAGTGGAAATTGCAGCTTCATATTCTCATGATCATCTTTCGCTATCTGTCTGAATCCTAGAGCAGCTGCTTCAAGTCCTGATCCTTCGGGCTTAGCATCAGGAGGAGTAGCATCTGCTGATCTTACGATTTTGGCCAGTTCCAGCAACGCAGGATCCTTAAGCTTGTATTTTCTAATTATTGCATCGAAACTCACATATTCATAGCCTTTTTCAACAAAATGCATCAGCTCACAGCCAGGTGTATCGAACGGAATTGCTTTTTCTTTTTTAGCGAAGTCGAGCACTTCTGCAGCAGGCACGAAAAAGAACTCAGCATCCTTGTCAACAAACCTACTTACAAGCCATGGGCAAGCAATCCTGTCCACCTTTGCCTTTTCTCTAGTAACCCATTTCATAAACTCTTTCCGTATATTAGAGAGAGCATAATCATATTAAAATATCGATGAATTTCATTGATCAATTTATTAGCTTCTTGGAAAATAGTACCCCTTAAAAAAATCTAAGTAGAATGGATATTGTCAGGCCCGATTATCTCTCAATTCAATGTAATCTTGTTCGCTTAGCCTAAAATCCAAGGCTCCAAGAAGTTCATCAATGTGATTTTTTCTCGAAGATTTTGGAATCGGATAGCTTCTCTTCAATACATAATTAAGCGCAATCTGTATAGGAGTAGCATTATTTTTTTGGCCAATTTTTCTCAGCAGGTCGTATGAAGCTATGTGCCCCTTCATGATTGGCGTATATGCAATAACATCCACCTTGTTATATTCGCAGAATGGAATAATATCAACTTCCGGCTCTCTTTTAGCATAGTTGTATTCAATCTGGTTTGCAGAAATTTCACATGTCTTTGCTGCATCCATAGCGTCTTGCAACTCCTTAGCGCTGAAATTGCTTACACCTATGTTACGTACAACCCCTTTCTCTACTAACTTCTCCATAGCTGAAATCGTTTCTGCTATGGGTACGGAAGGGTTGGACCAATGAATCAGGTAAAGGTCCACGTAAGAAGTGCCAAGTCTCTTCAAGCTTTGCTCTGCCGCCTTCAATAAATCGGGCGATCTGAGATGCGTATTCCAGACCTTAGTTATAACGAACAGCTTCTCACGGTCATATTCTTTGATGGCCCTGCCTACGATTTCCTCAGTATGCCCCGAACCATACATTTCGGCTGTATCGATGACGTTTATACCTTTGTCAAGGGCATACCGAATAGCCTCTACCTGTCCCTTATCATTTCCAGTTTCAGGGGAAGACCTTCCTCCAATTCCCCATGTACCTATCCCAAAATCTGAAACAGAACGCCCGCATAGAGTCTTTACCATGTATTGGTTCAAGTCTTTCTCTTTAAAAATCTTCTCGCTTCCGTGATTCCTATCCTGCGTGTGGGCATAAAGTGGAGTTTTTCATAAAACTCAAACCGATTCAGGCATACTGAGCACCTCGTAAGTAAGCGTCGAGTCCTTCTTTGTTGTGATTATAATTGTTTCATTGGAACATGAAATGAGCTGGATAATGTTAATCCCTCTCGAGTAAAGTTTATGCGTTATTCTCATAACAAACCCCGGAGTAGATTCTATTTCTTTTGGTGACAGTACATGAATCATGCTGACATTTGATTCCACACTTACTCCCTGAGTGCTGTGTGGTATCTTCGTTTTCATTTCATCAACTATGTAAACGATGCTGTCCTGAAGAAAAGTAGCTGAAATATATTTGATTGGAAGAACAGACTTCGATGTTACAACGCATATCTTGTCCTGAAGAGATATCTTGCTCCTCTTCAGAAGTGAGTCAGCAGCCTCTTTAGTGGGTAAAAAGGGTCTTTTTTGGACGTGCCTGTTCAGTGCAGCCCTAATTGAAATCAGATTCAGCGTTTGATTTTCGCTCTTTATTAAGAGAGCTAGCCTACTGACGTTTACAATTCCAGCCCGCAATGAAAGGAGAATATCCGGGTTTTCTGTTAGGTACCTGCCCACTATTTGATCCAGGGTACTCTTTTCATGTTTCTTCCGCATAAGTTGATAGCTAAAATATATATTTTAACATTGTTTCACCTTTTCTGTCAATTTTCATATCATTTTCTTCAATCATAATATAGAAATTAATATGCAGAATACGAATTTGTGAGAATGAAAGATAAAGCTCTGCTTCTCTATTCTGGGGGACTTGACACATCTGTGATGATAAAGTGGCTCCAGGAGGAGAGAGGCTACGATGTAGTGACCCTGACTTTGGATGTAGGCCAGGAGAAGAATGATCTAGCAGCAATAGGTCAGAAGGCTAATTTACTAGGTGCCGTCAAATCCATAACGCATGACTCAACTGTAAGGTTTGCTGATACCTTCATTTCGATGGGAATCATGAGTAACGGACTTTATAGCGATAAATACCCTCTGTCAACGAGTTTAGCACGCCCTCTAATGGCAGAGCTTGCAGTAAAATACGCTCATGAAAACGCTTGCGGAGTAATAGTGCATGGCTCAACCGGAAAGGGAAATGACCAGGTCCGATTTGAAGTTTCAATAAAGGCACTGGACGACAATATCAAGGTTGTTGCGCCAGTGCGTGAGATGAACATGAACCGTGAAGAAGAAATCGAATATGCAATTAAAAAAGGTATAGATATACCGTATGGAGGAAAATATTCAATAGACGAAAATCTCTGGGGAAGATCTGTCGAGGGCTCCTCTATTGAAGACATCAGCAAACCGGTTCCAGTGGACGCATACAGGTGGGTTAAGCCTCTAGATGAGGCAACGGATTCGCCCAAAGCGGTTGCCATATCATATGAAAACGGGATACCGATCTCCCTGAATGGCAAGAAGATGACACTCAAATCCCTTATTATGGAGTTGAACGAATTAGCCGGAATGCACGGGATTGGAGCAATTGATATGATAGAGGACAGGGTCGTTGGTATCAAGAGTCATGAGTTCTACGAGTGCCCTGCAGCGCTGACTATTATTGATGGACACAAGTATCTTGAGTCAGCAGTATTGAGCAGGCGTGAACTGAAAGTCAAAAAATTTATCGATGAACAGTTTTCCGAGATGGTTTATGGCGGTTTATGGCATGATCCATTAATGAGCCACATTTGTGAATTTGAGCAGAGCATGAACGAGCACGTTTCTGGAACTGTCCATCTGAAACTTTACAAAGGAAATATTATTCATTCGGGGCTTAAAAGCGGCAACTCTCTATATGATCCAGCAACTTCCACTTACGGTAAGGGACAGACATTTGATCAGAAAATGTCACCAGGCTTCATCTATGTATATGGAGCTTCGACAGTGGCATCTCGAAAAGCACGTAATAAGCAATTTCAGGAAATCAGACTGGAAGAGTGATAGTCTGCCGAAGATCTGGGAAGGAGGAGGGACCGAAGCCTCAGACAAGTATCTTACAGATGTAATGACCGACGAAGATACCGCAATAGATTCAACCCTGCTTGATTATGAGGTAATCAATCTTTTAGCCTTTCATGTCGATCTAAAGAAGAAAGGAATAATCAAAGAGGAGGAGAGCGATTCTATGCTCTCGGCCCTCTGTTCTTACTTGGGCAGGAAGATCAGGGTTGATCCCGAGGAAGAGGACATTCATGCTTATTTAGAAAACAGGATCCGTGAAGCAATTGGGAAGAGTGCTGAGAATCTCCGTTTATTTCTATCTAGAAACGAGCAGAGTCAGTGCAATCTCAGATCCTTCTATGTGGATCACCTGCTCGCTTTAGCAGAAACGTTGCTCAAAGGATCTGAAAAATTAAGAGTTATTGCGACCGGCTCAAAAGGAAAGATGCCTGGCTTCACCCACTGGAGGCAGGCCATGCCACTTGCTATATCAACTTACTATGACTACTTATCAAGGATTTTATTGGATCACTCGAAAGACACCATATTGTTAATAAAGAAATTCAGGCATTTTTCTCCTTTTGGCATGGGATCAGGATTTGGAAGCTTTTCTTCGGTCTCATTCAACGACATCGCCAGAGACCTCGGATTTGAAAATGGGCCAGGAAACCCAGTTGCGGCATCATTTTACCGTGGCATTGATGATTTGGAGGTATTGTCCCTTATTTCAAGAATGATGGTTTTTTATTCGCGTATTTGCGCGGATATAATCATTTACTCATCTGGAAGCAATCCCAGTCTTATATTGCCAACAGCGTTTCTGACTGGCAGTTCCCTCATGCCAAACAAGCGCAATCCTGATTTCCTTGAAATGGTCCAGGGGTACACGGCGCAGATAACAGCGGATTCTGCCGCTATTTCCGGCATAATCGCAAACCGGAACACAGGTTATCATAGAGAGTTCCAGATATCCAAGGATAAAGCTATGCGCGATCTTCTCTTAATCGAAAGCATCACTGGATACATGATTCAACTTTTAGTGGAAATGAAATTTGATCCAGTAATTTCATCATCTTCCATAGAAAACGGATCTTACTCTTCATACGAGGCGTATAAAATATTTGAAAAAAGCGGAAAATGGAAAGAATCATACAAACAAACTGGCGAAAAAGTCAGATCAGGCGAATTATTTTCAGAGTACGAACCTGCAGCTTATGAAAGCGTAAGCTTGCATGAACTCACCGAATTTGAAAGCCATCTTAGTTCAATCAAGAACGAGTGGTCTGGCCCGAGAACCAAGCTTATTGAGAATGTAAAATCAACTTTTTCCAATCCTGATTAAATGCTTGATTGCATGCAATTCGAGGCAATAAATATCCTTGCAGGTTAAATCTTCTTGTCTTATTCCCAGGCGCTGAATAAGGATCTTCCTGTATCCGGGTCGCTTTTCTTAAAAATGCTATCCCAGTCGACGCGTGGCATTCCCAAAGCCGATCTGAAAGCGTTCACTGTCGCTGGACTGAAACCCTGAAAGTGATTGTTTACAAAAACAACAAAATCCTGTATTTCTTCAAGGCTCTCCTTGATCCTCTCGGCCCATTTATCTATCTTGTCATGCCGATCCAGTTTTATTTTTCCAAATTCATTCTCCTTTATTGATCTGTCTCCAACCAGGCGCAGATATATACTATCTGAACTCAGTAACGATTGATCTTGTATGAAGGGTCCGTCTGACCACGCAACCACTAAGTCCCTGGCCCTTATATCGGAGATAACAGATTCATTGAACCATGACTTGTCCCTGAATTCAAGCGCGAACTGATATCCTTCAGGAAGTGAATTCATGATCTTCAGTAATTTCTCCGCACCGAAGGGGTACTTGAAAGAGGATGAAAATTGAATCAACATGGGCCCTAATTTCTTCTTCAACGGGTCAATTGATCTGAGGAATTTCTGAATCGTCGCTTCTAAATTATTTCCCATATTAGCATGAGTGATTTCCTGTGGGAACTTAGGACAAAAGGTGAAATTTTCCGGAGTGGATTTATACCATCTCTCCACAGCTTCGGGAGAAGGTATGCCGTAAAACGTAGAATCAATTTCAACGACATCGAAAACTTTTGCATACAAACGAAGACACTCTTCAGGGCGGGTACCGGCAGGGTAGAATGGACCAACCCACTGTTTGTAACTCCAGCCTGAACACCCAATCTTACCAAGCTTCATTTAGAATGCTTAATCAGTGAAACCAGATAAAGAATTTCAATCCATAATCTAAGAACCCTTGATCATTTGTTACTTCTTGTTTCTTATATATTATGAAAGCATTTCACAATACTTGACTGGAGAATCACACACACCTGCACCAACCGATTACATGGCCAACGAAAGAACCTATCTTGCATGGATCAGGACGGGAATAACCGTGATCGCGCTGGGATTCGTGGTGGCAAAATTTGGAATCATTATAAGGGAACTCGTCCCAAACGCTCCTTCCACTTCATATCATCTCTCATCTGAGATTGGGATAATTCTCGTTGTAATTGGCGGTGGAATGCAGCTCCTGGCGCTAAGAAGCTTTTTCAGGAACAAGAGAAATATCGATATGGGCAGGTACATTCCTTCCACTGTTCCTGAGGCGCTCGCAGGGATTCTTTCTGTAGTCATAGCGATTCTGGTTGTCGTCTATATGGTGATCACACTCTGACCCTACGGATATCATTTATGTAAAGTAGAATACTACAAGAAAAAGAAATTGATGGCAGCACGATCATTCAATAATAAAGCCAAACCCCTGAACTATCATTTCTCGGTTTGATAGTTGGATCACTTTTTAATACGGCATTCATATGGCACAAGCCATGCTCTATCATGAGGTTGAAGGTAAGCTGGATATGAGAATCAGTGTTTCCGTTGAACAGAAGCACCCCCTCATATCCG
>JBMFWM010000026.1:7791-22587 GCA_049965275.1 Thermoplasmata archaeon
AAGCTGGATATGAGAATCAGTGTTTCCGTTGAACAGAAGCACCCCCTCATATCCGTTATCAGCAGGGACTATCAATATATCCCCCTACACATTGATACATTTGGCGGTCGTTCTTCAATCGATCTTTTCCTTGAATCCGGCGGCTCTCGACAGATGGAAAACATTGCCGCAAATTACAAGGTGCTACGGATGGATGACGTCATTATCGTCAGACTGGATGTGGAGGAAATCCAGGGCATCCCAGCAGTTGTGCGCGACGTGCTATCGTTGGACTCTGTCTGCCCAAGCGGGTTTTTTCTTGAAAGAGGCCTCATAAAAGCTGACTTCAGGTTTCACCACTCTGATCTGCCTAAAGTCTCTGAAATTATTGCCAAGACCCTGTCTCAGGAAAATAATGTGAAGCTCACGGATTTGGGGAAAGGAAAGGGTGCTATTGCAACCTTAAAACAGATGAATGACAGAGTCAGGTTATCAGTAGTTTCATATGAAGTTGGATGGAATCCGGGACCCGATGCAGGGATTCCTGACAATTTTATTTTTGATGCAAAACCCCTATCGTTTGAAGGCAAAGAAATTGAGGCCATTGTCCTTTATGGCAATTCAAGCAAAGAGAGAAAATTCGGGCGGCCGGTTTCAATTGAAGATGGGGTATATACAACAAAAATTGATTCAGACTTCGTGAAAGATGTATGGACAGGATGTAACGAGAAGCACATTCCAAGGGGAGCAGTCATCGCAAAACCGTCAAAAGGTCAGATCCAGATACACACATTCCTTCCATCGTCATTAGTAAACCAGTATATCGAAGTCCTCTTCAAAGCAACCAAGGATAGGGGCAGGAATGACGTTGTTCTCACCGGTTCTCGTGCATATGACAACTCGATATGGGAACTTATCTGACAGAAAACCGGGTACTTGCTGCATTATCATTGGGATTCATTATGTTTTATGATCATGTATTTCATTCCAAGCCTTCGCGCCATTTCGCCGTCAACATCATCCCTGTCTCCGACCACGAAGGAGGAACTGAGATCAATATCCAGATCCCTGGCCGCCTGCAGGACCAGTCCAGTGCCAGGTTTCCTGCATAGGCATCCCTCATCCGGCCTATGGGGGCAGTGATAAACTGCGTCTACCTTTGCGCCTCTGCGTTCCAGCTCCTCAAGTAAAGCACTGTTGAATGTTTCATATTCCGCTTCAGAAAAATATCCTCTGTTGATTCCCGATTGATTGGTCACTATGACTATCAGGAAGCCCCTTTTCCTGAAGTCTTTGATTATGTCCACCGCATCGTCAAAAATTCTAAGATCTTTGGGATCCCTGCAGTACGGGCAGTCATGATTTATTGTCCCGTCGCGATCAATAAAAAGTGCCTTGTTCATAAAGATCCCCATTTAAAGTCAGTTTTCTCTCCACCTCGTGAAGAAGCGGGCTAGTGTAAAAAATACAATGCTCTCAACAATCATTATCGGAATCATGACATACATAATCGGCTCAAAGCCAAAGAATCCCTGTGCAAGTACAGCAGCAGGAGTTGTCGGCGACACTGACAGTATGTATATGATGTAATTCGGTAAATCGGTGTATGGATAGAAAGTTGGAGGCAGAACCGTGAGGACAACAGACATTATTGCAGATATGCCCCAGACATTCCTGATATGATTCACGGTGCCACCAATTGTCATCGAAAGCCCTGCTGTGCTTATCGTCAATACGACAAGGAGAAGTATCAGAGCAATTATAGATTCAATCGTGAAGATGTGAATCAGAGCACCGATGATTGCGTAAAGGATGATTCCTGGTATGGAAAAAATTAAGTAACTAAGCGTCAGGCCAAGTATGTAGTCCGTCGGTGATATTGAGGTTGCAACAAAGAGATCCTGTATCCTGAGTTGAATCCTCAGGAAAGCGGCATCACCAACGCTTGCGAAACTGACAGAAGCCACCAGGCCGAGAAAACCTCCAACAACTGCATATCGTATCAACTCCCCATGGCTTATTATGTATATCAGGAAAAGTAACGTAAGAGGGGAGCTCAATGACGCTATGACATATGAGGGCCCTCTTTTTATTGTCCTGAAACCATAGTACCAGGCGAAAGCGAGCGAAAACCTAAGGTTCAAGGTTCACCCCTCTAAGGATGAAAAGATCATCCAGCGTTATTCTTCTGACATTGTAACCGCTTCTGATATAGTCTTCCGCGTCTTCCTGCTTCACGTATTTCACGTAAGTCCTGCCTATCTGGTAATCACCAGATTCAGGTTTCAAGCTTTCCACCCTAACCTTGCCCTCGAATCGTTGGAGCAGGTCCCTTACGGTGCCCTTTTCAAGTATTTTTCCCGACTCAACAAGAACTACCTCTTCGGCAAGTTCCTGCGCTTCTTCCATGTAGTGGGTTGTCAGAACAATATTTCCAGAAAGATTCTTGATGGCGGCCCAAACCTCAAACCTGGAAACCGGGTCCAGTCCAGTAGTCGGCTCATCCAGGAATGTAATCTCTGCGTTAGCTGCCAGAGCCATAGCTACAAATACCTTCCTCTTCATTCCACCGGAGAGTGTGTCAGACGGCTTGTTCCTTGCATCATACATTTCCAGCTCACGGAGCGCCTTCAGGGCCTCCTCGTTTGCCTGTAGGAGAGAGAAACCTCTTGCAATGAGATAGAGCTTCAAGTGTTCTATTGGAGTTAAAACACCAAAGGTCGAAGCTTCCTGTGGTATACTTACTATCTTCTTCCTTATCTTATCAGGTTGCTTCATTATGTCGAAACCCGCAACGCTAGCGGTACCCGAGGAGGGCTTCAGCTGTGTTGACAGAATCCTGAGAAATGTAGTTTTCCCGGCACCATTGCGTCCGATGAACGAGACAAGTCTCTTGTCAATGTTCAGAGTGACAGAGTCTAGTGCCTTGACCCCATCCTTATAGGTCTTCGAGAGGTTTTGAGTACTTATCATTGGAGAGTCCTAAATTTGGTATTAGGTGCTATAAATTGAATTTTTTGTACATCCTTAAAAGAAAAGGGCCCATTTCTGCTCAGACTAGATTTACGATCAGGCCAACTACAAAACCCATAAAGACGCTGAAATAAACATATCCGGAAGCAGGACCGCCCACCTTGAGAAAAATTGACCTCAGCATTGGAAGGATGATATAGAATATGGCACCAACGGCCAACCCATCGAAAATCAGGTTAAACGAAGGGGAACTGAAGTAATATCCAGCGACTCCTCCTATTATTGTGGGCAACCCGCCTATCATAAAAGCAGCAGCCAGAAGGATCCTGCTTCTTTTAGGTGTGCCGAGGGTAGGAGCGCCAATCGGGAAACCTTCAGTGATATTCTGTATCGTGAAACCAAGTACCAGGACGAAGGTAATGCCAACCAGGCCGATCTGGAAGAGAAGAGAACCAAGTACCAGGCCTTCTGTAAGGTTTTGAAGACCCACTCCCACTGCTATCAGGACAGAAAGCCTGGCCATTTCAGGTTCCTTTCCAGAAGCCCTGCTTGCAACATAAAGAATTCCAAATCCGGCAATTAGCGCTACTATGAATTCACTGTCATACGGGAGGGAGGATCCATAGCCGTAAACGGAACCGTTGTACATGATCGAAGCAGCGTCTGAAAATACATCAGCGATCAGGAATATAAGGATGCCAACTGCAAAGCCATTGAGATATGTGGATGTCTTTTGGCTCAATCTGCCATGTATTACAAGTGGATATGAAACAAAGATTGAAAGTCCCATTATTGTTGAAAGAATAAGGACTACATACAATTCCATTAAAATGTTATTAGGTAGACCTAATTTAAAGTTGCGTAGCGGGAAAGACTAACACCAGCGACTGGAAAACCAATACCTCATTCTTGTGCCCGGTAGTCATTTATGCTTAATTCTTGGATGATTTAAAGGGAGAGCTTGCCTGGCGTTTTCGGGAACGGATGAGTATCTTCAATTCTCTTCAGCCCGCAGATGTATCTTGTCAACCTCTCTATGCCGATACCGAAACCTGCACTAGGCATCAGGCCTTTCGAAGAATAAGCCAGTATCCACTTGAACTGCTCTTCGGATTGCCCCTTCTTCCTGATTCTCTCCTTAATCCTATCCTGAAGAAATTCCCTTTCTCCTCCGGAAAGACCTTCTCCAAACCCTTCCGGATAGATCAAATCCATGTCTCTAAGCACTCCTAATTCGCTGTCGCTCTCCATATCATAAAATTCACGGTTTTTTAAAGGAATGTCAATTATCCAGAACGGATCCGTCATACGACTTGAAAGAACAGCTTCAAAATCTTCCCCATATTCTTTTTCCGCTTCCTTGAACTTGAAGATCCTAAACGGTTTCTGAGGAACCTTTAGCTTTCGTCCTAAGAATTGAAGGTCATAAGATCTTGTTTTTATTATATGGTCAGTCAGGCCGGTCATCAGGTCCTCCACCAGGGACATCATTTCCTCCCTTGTGGCATGTCGCTTCTCGACATCAATCTGGGTGAACTCCGACAAATGCCTGCCAGTACGCTCTTTTTCTGGTGTCTCCAGTCTAATGTTCGGCGAAAATGTGAAAATTGATCCCAGCTCTTTAGCGAGGATCTGCTTGTGAAAAATCATGCTTTTGGTCAGGCCGTATTTCATCCCGTAATAGTCGATCGATGGATCAAGTACCGGGTGGTTCAGTGGATCCGTAATGGGCGAGATTATTACTGGGGGCACCTCTATGAATCCATGCTCCCTGAAGAACTTCCCCAGGTATGCTCTAATATCACTCTGAATCTCGATAGCTTTCTGAACCTTCTTATCAGAAAGATGCTCATGCAGGTTTTCTATAATCAATGAATCATCCATGACAAGAAATTCTGAAAATAGATTTAACTATTAGTCTAATTTTATAGACATTTACGTAATATACATTGGATTTTTTGTTTAATATTAAACATAATGGTAAGTTTTATAGGGTGGTTTCCGATATTTTGTCATGGATCAAAAGGATCTGAAAATACTTGATTACCTCATGGAAAACGGCCGGGATAAAATATCGGACATTTCGCGGGAGCTGGACATACCTAGAGTCACTGTTCACGAAAGGATACAGGGTATGATAAAGAGCGGCGTGATCAGGAAATTTACCGCTATTCCAGATTACGAAGCAATCGGGCTAAAGTTTACTGCATTCATATTTGTGGGATTCAGCGCGAACCAGAAAGTATCCCAAAGGGATCTTGCCAAGAAGATAGCCCAGATGAGAGAAGTAGCTGAGGTGCACATTATCACTGGCCAGTGGGACCTGCTCCTGAAGGCTAGGGGAAACACACTGAAGGAGATCGGAGATCTTGTTCTTGATAGGCTTCGAGAAATGGAGGGCATTGAGAAGACTGAAACAGTTGCAGTTTTCCAGACAGTAAAAGACTGAGCCGAGAATAATTAAAATAAGCATCTCCAATTGTGTGTCATGATTTATGAACCTCCACTCTCATCCGACGGAGGAAGAATCATGTTTTACCGCTACTTCCCCAGGCTCAAGCCAAGCATAGGTATTGGGTTGACCAAACCTTTTGTGCGTTTAGATCACTTCTATTCCAATACGCCTGACAGTATAAATAAGCTGGCTTCGCCCGGCACTGTCGTAATCCTGTACATGCTCTCCGGTGATGCTAGTGTGAAAAGAGGTGTAAATGAGTTTAATCTGGATACAGGATCTGCCGCAATTGTGAGATCGCTGGAAATGGATCAAGCATCAGTAACTACGCCTAACAGGTCGGCAAAGTCAGAAGGCTTCGTGATTGAGTTTCATGATCATGCCAAGATCACGGCACAGGATACATTGCCCGTGAATGCATCTGCAATGCCATCCTATGAAACAGAAGAAAGTAGGGAGACAAGAATCGCAGGAAAATGGGGAGGTATAGAAACAAATGGCTTCCTTTCGATATCGCTGCTGGATTACCTTACGCATTCAAGCTTCAGGGTGGTGAAACCCGGCCACAGCATACTGATACTTGTGCTGGAGGGATGGATCTCTTCTGGCCATGAGAACATTGTAAAGGATCAGATCTATATTCCCGAAGAGGCAGTTAATATCGACTGCCGCAGAGGAACCAGACTCCTTGTACTATCAGGCGGAGAGGATGCAGCAACTTAGGCGTCTAAAGGAAATATGGGGCCTTGAACCGCACTCCTTTTCTTATTAGTTCCTGCGACTTCTCGTAACCGGCGTCTGCATGCCTGATTACGCCCAGCCCAGGATCCGCATTGAGGACCCTCTGTATTTTCTGCTCAGTTCTTTTCGAACCGTCAGCAACAAGAACGAAGCCTGCGTGGATTGAGTTGCCTATTCCGGTTCCACCGCCATGATGAACCGAGACCCATGTTGCGCCTGAAATTGCGTTAAGGAGTGCATTCAGTATAGGCCAGTCCGCTATTGCATCGCTGCCATCCTTCATGGCTTCGGTTTCCCTGTAGGGGGATGCCACCGATCCGGTGTCATGGTGGTCTCTGCCGATTGCAACAGGTGCAGAAAGTTCGCCGTCTGCAACCATTTCATTGATGGTAAGACCTATCTTTTCACGTTCACCATATTTTGCATAGCATATCCTTGCGGGAAGGCCCTGGAAATGAACGTGTTCCTTGGCCAGCTTCAGCCATTTCGCCAGATGCCTGTTTTCTGGAAATTCATGCATCAAACGATTATCTATTGCAAATATATCGTCCGGGTCTCCGGAGAGTGCCACCCACCTGAAGGGACCGGAACCGACGACAAAAAGATCCCTTATGTACGCAGGCACATAACCGGGAATAGTGAAGGCTTGCTTGTATCCACCCTCCAGTGCCCTCCCTCTCAGGTTATTTCCATAATCAAATGCATGAGATCCTGCCTTCATCATGCTTACTATTGCCTTTGTCTCCTTGACTATGGAAGCATATACAGCTTTCCTGTAAGCATCCGGATCTTCGGATCTGAACTTGCTGGCCTCCTCTACAGTATATCCCTCTGGTATGTAGCCCACTGTTATATCATGAGCGGCAGTCTGGTCTGATATTATATCCGGAACCACTCCTCTCTTGCTCAATAGGTCGTAAACGGTGGCTGCATTGCCGAGGACTGCAATGGATTGGCACTTGCCTTCTTTTATCAGCTCATCCTTCATCTTCAGTGCTTCATCTATCGTTTCAACGCTTATGTCCAGGTACTTATCTCTAAGTCTTCTCCGGATCTTTTCAGGATCAACTTCGACGACAATCGCAACCGCGCCGTTCAGTTTGGCAGCCAAAGGCTGTGCGCCACCCATCTCGCCGAGGCCAGAAGACAGGAACCATCTGCCAGCCAGGTCCTCAGACTTGTAATCGAGACGGGCAATGCTTGCTAATGTCTCAAAAGTACCTTGAAGTATGCCCTGCGTTCCGATGTATATCCAGCTACCAGCGGTCATCTGTCCAAACATAGTTAGGCCTTTTCTTTCAAGATCCCAGAAAATATCGTCGGTTGCCCACTTGGGCACAATCTGTGCATTGGATATCAGCACCCGGGGAACATCTTCCGACGTGCGGAAAATTCCGACGGGTTTGCCTGACTGGATCAAAAGCGTCTCATCACATTCGAGCGATTTCAGAGAAGAAATAATCTTGTCAAAAGCTTCCCAGTTTCTGGCGGCCTTTCCCCTTCCGCCATAAACTATCAAGTTCTGGGGATCCATCGCAACTTCTGGATCCAGGTTGTTCATGATTAGCCTGAGAGCTGCTTCCTGCCCCCATCCTTTGGTATTAAGCTTGCTTCCCCTCGGAGCACGTATTTCCTTCAGCATGAATGAAAATGCCAAATGGGTTAAATAACCTGATCCATATCTTTTACGCTCAGGTCGCTTCTGTCAAAAGTCATAGTGCGCTTGCTTCCGAACGATATAATCTTTACAGGGAATCCTGAAAGCCTCTCCACCTGGCTGACATATTCCCTGAGCTCCCTCGGGAACCCTGCCATGCCCTTTTTCTGTACTTCTTCCAGAATCCCATCATCCAGTTTTCCCCAGGGCTGCATCTCCTTGTATTCTACAGTCACGGCTTCCAGAGCACGGAAGTTCTTTGGGAAGTGGTCCAGTGGCCTGCCATTGAGGCTGTAAGAATAGCCAACTTTGATCTTGTCAAGCATGCCAAGTGTATCAAGTTTTGTAAGTGCTATGAAATCGGCATCGTTCAGGAACAGTGCATATCGGAGAGCAGGAATATCGAGCCAGCCAACCCTGCGTGGCCTTCCTGTAGTTGTTCCATACTCTGATCCTATCTGGCGTAACAAATCTGCAGCGCTTCCCTTGATTTCTGTAGGAAAGGGTCCATTTCCAACCTTGGACACGTACGCTTTGGCAACACCAACAACCGTCTTTACTTTCCTGAATGAAAACCCGCTGTCGTTTGTCAACGCACCTGCAATTGTATTCGATGAAGTCACGAAAGGATATATGCCGAAATCTATGTCCAGCAGAGTTCCATGAGCACCCTCAAACATCAGGCTTTTACCGCTTTCGTATGCCGCCATAATGGAATTCTCACAATCGACGAAAAATTCCTTGAGCTGTTTGCCGCTTTCGTGAAGCTTCAGGGCAAGATCATCAATCTTTGATTCGTAAACGAAATCTGAGCCCTCAAAGAGAGATTGCTTCAGTCTCGCGATGAGCTTGAGCTTATCTTTTAGGATTGTGATATCCAGCAGATCGGACATCCTTATGCCAGATCTTCCATATTTATCCTCATAGGTGGGCCCAATTCCCTGGGCAGTAGTTCCTATCCTCAGGTTCTTCCTAACTTCTTCCTCTGCAAGGTCAAGATATTTATGCATCTCCGTTACAACATGTGCACTGCGGCTCACCTGTATCTTCACATCGGGATTGACGCTCTTCAGTTTCTTTATCTCTTCAACCAGGGCAATCGGATCAATGACCATGCCATTGCTCAGTATTACCATTCCAGCGCGAAGGGCCCCCGAAGGGACAAGATGGAACTTGAAAGTTTCCTTGTCGGTAACGACAGTATGACCGGCATTTCCGCCACCATTATAGCGAATAACAACGTCGTGATAAGCTGACAGATAATCCGTTATCTTGCCTTTACCTTCATCTCCAAACTGAAGCCCGACAACAACTGTAACATTCTGCTCTTTATCTGAAGAAATAACTTAACACCCCGGCCTGCATAAGGCGGATTGCTTTAGGCATTAAATTGTTTTGCAGGCGCAGGTTGAACCCGGAGATTGTTCGGAAATATATGAGATATCAAGTGGCATTTATTATTATAACCTACACAAAAGAAGGAAAGAATAATCACTTGGTTAAACATTTCATGTACGATAGAATGACATACATTGTGGTTAAGGATGGATCCAAGCTTGTAGTACCTGATAACCCCACGATCGGCTACATTGAAGGGGATGGAATAGGGTCTGACATTACAAAGACAACAATTCAGGTGGTGAATTCTGCCCTTGAAGCTGCCTATAAAGACAGCAGATCAATAGAATGGAAAAAGATTCTTGCGGGCGAGGAGGCCATGGAAACAACAGGAAAGCACCTACCGCAGGGATCCCTCGATGAACTTAAGCGCTGCATCGTATCAATCAAAGGGCCTCTGACAACGCCTGTCGGGGAGGGCTTCAGGAGCCTGAATGTTACTTTAAGGCAGTATTTTGACCTTTATGCCAACATCCGACCCATAAAGTACTTTCCGGGAGTTCCATGCCCTGTTGTACATCCTGAGAAAGTAAACATGGTCATTTTCAGGGAAAACACGGAGGACGTTTATTCAGGAATTGAGTGGAGATACGACAGCGAAGAGGCAAAGAAGCTCAGGAATTATCTTAACACTGAATTTGGAGTTAAGTTGACCGATGACACTGGAATCGGAATAAAACCGATCAGCCGGTTCAGGTCCACAAGATTAGTGAGGAAGGCACTGAATTTTGCACTCGAGAACTCCAGAAAGAGTGTGACGCTCGTCCACAAAGGGAACATCATGAAATACACGGAAGGCGCCTTCAAGGAATGGGGCTACCAGGTAGCTGAAAATGAGTTCAAGTCCAAGATAGTAAGGGAAGAAGATTACCTGAAGAACAAGGAAGAATACAAGGATAAAATAGTTGTCAAAGACAGAATCACAGACAACATGTTCCAACAGGTTCTTACCAGAACCGATGAATATGACGTGATAGCAACCACAAACCTGAACGGTGACTATCTATCGGATGCTGTTGCGGCACAGGTCGGCGGCATTGGGCTCGCACCTGGTGGTAACGTTGGCGATATACATGCAATATTCGAGGCGGTTCATGGCACTGCACCAAAATACGCAGGTCTGGATCTGGCAAACCCGACCTCGTTGCTTCTTTCCGCAAGCATGATGCTCACCTATATTGGATGGAAAGAAGCCTCAAAAATAATGGAGGATGCAATTACACAATGCTACAAGGAGAAGAAGGTCACGCAGGACATAGCCAGATTAATCGGCATCAAGGAACTCAAATGCTCTGAATTCGGGCAGGAAGTTATCAAGAGAATGGTCTCTTCCTGAAGCTCTCTCTATCCGCTGGAAGGTCGGGGGCTATATTCGATGCAATAATGTCTTCTGGCTAAACATTGATTTAATTAGGGCATCTGGCCCTTGCACCACGCCCTCATTTACCATGGGATTTTTCCACTCCACCGGCAGTAACCAGGGAACCAGATTGAAGTATATGGAAGATACCGGTAGTGTCTGATTTGCAAGCTCCTCTAGGTAAGGATCGGAAGACCATATTGAAGCAAACATTAGATTTCCAGACTGCACTACTTGAATAAATCCATCCTGAATAGAAGCCATACTGCGCATCTTCAGCAGCGGAAGCTCATTGAACCCTTTCAACTTGCTCGATCCCGATGCTTCTCTTACAAGAGCAGGATGAAAAACCTTCTCCCGATATCCGTCCCAGTGAAGTATGTCATGAGTCCTGTTCTTTCCAGATAGTAAGAGTGCAGCTGCTGTACTTGCTCTTTCAGGATTCTGAGCAAAGCCTACCGATGTACTCTCAGAAAGGGGATCACCTGTATTATGCTTGGTTATTTCTTCAACCAGGCGGTTTTCAAGATATTCTTCGGCTGATGCTTCAACCACGACAACAGCAGGCCTTCTGAATGGGGATCTTGAAAAATCAAGGAAAATATCTGCAATGGATATCGCGCAATCGTCAAGGTTTGAATCCTCTGTCACCACGATAGGGAAGCCTTCGCCTGCCTCCGCCCGGATGGAACAAAAGTCACAATGATGTCTAATTCTTGATAGATCCTCAATGGAGCCGGAGAATAGTAGATCCGATACTCTCTCCCTGTGCATGAGGCTCATTGTTTTAGTCTGATCTGCGAACAATGAAACAACAAGGCCACCTTTAAGTGCAGTCAAAGGATCTATTTCATCGAACAGCATCTTGACTGCAGTGAAAGCCCTGCTGTCGGGTGAAACGACCACAAGCTTTCTGGTATGCAGCGCCGGCACAAGCCTTTCGATTAGCGAAAGTACAGGGCACCACATATCGGGATATATGATAGAAATGCCGCTCCTGAATGCTATCCTACTGCTGCCATTTTTATCTTTGTTATAGGCAGCAAAAGCTTCTGTCTTGACATTAATATTGTCTCTTAAAATTTCCAATGCCGCTGCAATTTCTTTCTTGGAGGCAGATACCCCTTTCCCTGTGTCCTCTGTTATCAACCCTGCAATAATCGCGCTGTTCGAGTGAAGCACATCAATTATGTTTTTTATGAGGTCTGATGAGTCATCATTAATGGGTGCAGTCCTGTCGAGTATCGAAGAAATGTCATCCCTGATTTTGGCAGGGCTGGATTCACTATACTCGGTTCTTTTGGATGTTATCCTGTCGACTGCGTAAATGCGTGACAACTTGCTTGGTTAGTTCCAATTGCCTTATAACCTATTTATCTTTCTTTAGAGGAATTCCTCAACAAGTTTCTCATTCAGCTTGACAGGTTCGATATCGATCATAGGGGTCTGGGAAGCGACTGGGTCCATGTCGATGTAAGACCTTTCCATCTTCTCGTAGAATATGCCTATCGGTATCTTATCTCCCCATTCCAGGGATATCTTGTATGCAGCCGAAAAGTCTGTGAGATCCTTTGCTTCATACTTGTATACCCTCTTCCTGAAGTAATCATAAGTATTGAGCTTGTTGAAAGTAACGCATGGACTCATCACATCGATGAAGGAGAATCCTCTATGCTGTATGCCTCTCTTAATAAGCTCATTCAGATGCTTCGGATCACCTGAAAAACCTCTTGCGACAAAAGTTGCACCGGCTGCAAGCCCAAACGTGAGTGGGTTTGTCGTTTCCTCAATGTTTCCATATGGTGTTGTTTTTGACTTGAACCCGATTTCAGAGGTAGGCGATGCCTGCCCCGTAGTAAGGCCGAATATCTGGTTATCTGACACAATATATGTGATATCAACATTCCTCTTTGCTGTGTGATAGAAATGCTGTGTCCCCTCAAAGAAGCCGTCCCCGTCCCCTCCATATGCTATAACAGTTAGTTTAGGGTTTGCCCACTTAACTGCTGAAGCGACTGGAAGAGCCCTTCCATGCAATCCATGAAAGCCGTATGCCTTAATAAATTCAGGCAAATTGCTAGAGCAACCTATTCCTGAGACTACCACTGTGTTGTGTGGCTCTATTCCAAGCTCGGCAAGTACCGCCTTGATTGCTGAAAGCTGTGCAAAGTTACCGCAAGCCGGGCACCAGTCCGGTTTCACTGTTCCATTAAAATCTGCCACTGTTACCATTTTTTCACCTCTTAATTTCCTGCTCCAGTTCTTCTGCCAGCGCCCCTGGATAAAACGCCTCTCCGTCAAATTTTCTTATAAATGAAGTGGAAACTAGAAATTCAGACTTGAGAAGCCTGTTAAACTGCCCAGTGAAGTTATTTTCCACAACAACAATCTTCTTCCTGTTCTTAAGCAGCCGAGCAATGTCTGGATTAAGCGGAAAGACACGGTTAATCTCAATCGCGCCCACCTTGATTCCCTTATTCCTGAGTATGTCCACTGCCTCTTCTACGACTCCTTGAGTGGATCCCCACTGGACTATTGCATATTCAGCATCGTCAAGTCTGTAAGTATCCGTCGGCGGCATCTCTTTAGTGTATGAATCGAGCTTTCTCATCCTCTTTTCCATTATTGCAATACGGAGCTTTGGATCCGTCTCAGCATCAGAAACAACATCTCCAGACTCAGAATGCTCGTCAGAATCCTCGTTGTGCATGAGGCCAGGCTGCCCAGGGATCGCCCTAGGTGAAATCCCGCTCTGTGTGTATTCATAACGTTTATAATTTTTCATATTGTCCGCGGCCCTGAGTCCATGGTCTATCTTGAAGTTGAAGTCGAATTTGTCAACAGTCTCAAGGTGTTCTGCCAGGTATAAGTCTGACATTACTATTACCGGCGTCTGGTACTTCTCGGCAAGATTCATTGCTTCTCGCGTCAACAGAAAAGTATCGTAAACATTTCTTGGGGCAAGAACGATCCTCGGGAAATCACCCTGAGAAGCTCCTAGGACAAGATTCAGATCGCCCTGCTCAGTCTTGGTCGGCAGGCCTGTCGAAGGACCTGATCTCTGCGCCTCATAGACTACAAGTGGAATTTCTAGCATTCCAGCCATTCCCAGAGCTTCCACCATGAGCGAAAAGCCACCACCGGAAGATCCGGTCATTGCCCTTAAACCTGCATAATTGGCACCGATTGCCATGTTTATTGCAGAAATTTCATCCTCAGGGACCTTGACAAAAAGATTGAAGTCCTTGGCGTGACTGGATATGTAATGCAATGCAGAAGAGGCGGGCGTCATTGGATATCCAATGTACATTCTGAGTCCTCCGTTTACAGCTCCTATGCCGACAGCTTCTCCACCACCTAAAAGGTATTTTTTCTTGTTTGTATAATTCAGCTTCTTGTCCAGTTTCTTGAAATTCTGAGTGAAATAGTCATAGCCTTCCTTTGCGGCTGAAACATTCTGTTCCGCCACCTCACCCTTACCGCCAAACTGATCTCTGATAACATCTGCAACCACATCAAAAGACATTCCAATTGATGCCATAGCAGAACCGATTGCAACGGTGTTCCTTACCAGGGAAACTTTGCTGTGCTTACCGGCGATCTCTGACAGTGGCACAGGGCAGTATATGACATTTTCCTGTTCTTTGTAGCCAGTCAATGAAGTGTCAAATATCGCTATCCCGTTTAGCGGGGAAGCCCCCCCTTCGTTGATCTCCGGGTTCGTATGCCTTACAAGGGCATCCATATTAAGCGCTATCAGAAGGTCAAGACCATCTCCCTGATTCCTTACCTTGTTATGGGAAGCACGGACCTGATACCAGCTTTGCCCCCCTCTTACAATATCCTGATAATAATTATACGTCATTACGCTTAATCCGGTACGTGAGAATGATTTTGCCACGACGGAGCCGGCAGATTGAACACCTTCGCCCGCTGCCCCACCTATCCTTATTACTACTTCTTCTTTGGACATAAGATCAAGCCACTGTATTTTAAGAATCTATTAATACATGCCGCAATAAAAGGCAAAACCGTGATTCAAATTTTTGATCCGGCACATCGTTTTCCATCAGACATAATGTGGATCAAAGACAACAATACTGAACAAATCCTGATTGGAAACTTGGCGGAGAAGCTTTAAACAGCCGATTTGCCGCTCAATCATCAGGCAGCAGACCCAGTTCTGATAGCCAAAAATATGCCATAACTGCCATGCATCGGATAAAAAGATTT
>JBMFWM010000027.1:0-21779 GCA_049965275.1 Thermoplasmata archaeon
GGATCATATTGGGCGCTCACACCAAATCAAGACACAGTGCGTTTACGAAGTGAGCCAGTCCATTAAATATTTCCTGGCAATAACTACGTATAATGAAGGGTGTTATAACCGCCGCAGGTCTCGGTACCAGGTCCGGGCTCAACGGTCGCCTCAGGAAGGAACTTCTCCCGATCTACCTTAAACTAGGCGGTAATATAGTACTCAGACCCATACTGGACGCGGTCTATTCTAGAATGGTTGATCATGGCGTGAATGATATCGCAATAATCCTGAATCCTTCCGACGAGATCGCACATGCATATATCCGGGCAAACCTGCCTGATGCGACTATACTGCATCAGGAAAAGCAGAAAGGGTTTGGCGATGCGGTGCTCCAGGCAAAGGAGTTCATTGACGAGAGTGATTTCCTGCTTAATGCCGGAGACGGCATCATACTGAACGATGTCGCGTATTCAACCGGACTTGAGATACACAGGCAAACAGGCTCTAGCGTTCTGTTTTTGATGAGAGTGGAAGACCCAAAACGATATGGAGTTGCAGAAGTCGTGCAGCATAATGAGTATATGGTTGTCAAGAGCGTTGAGGAAAAACCTTCAAAGCCTAAATCGAATCTTGCCCTGTGCGCTACCTATATCTTCAACAGCGAAATACTTGGGAAAATTGATCATTCAGTTCATGCAAATATTGAATTGACTCCTGCCATCGATGCCGTTATATCCTCAGGAAGGGAGGTCGTTGCCATAGAAGTGCAAAGGGAGGAATGGATTAGCGTAGGTCATGCAGTGGACTATTCCACCTCTCTCATCAGGACACTTGACATGGCAAAAAGATCAAGATAATCCTCTGCTTTCTTTCCATTCAGTCTGGGGCATTATTACGTCCTTCAGAGACTGAATGGTCTTTTTATGTCGTTCGAGATCCTTGATCATTTCGGAAATTCCTTCCTGGAGGCTTCTCCGGGGCCTGTAACCAAGCTCACGCAGTTTTTTCATCTCGGGATTGTAGTAATGTGCCTCTTTCTCTATTCTTGGATTCGGAACATTCTGTATCACAGCTGGATTCTTGTGAGTCTGGTCGTAAATGCGCTTCACCTCCGTGGCGAGTTCCATGACGGAATAGTAATCATCAAATTGATTAAACACTCTATATTCGCCTGCTTCAGGAGGATTTTCCGCGGCTATCGTAAGGCACTGTATGCTGTCATCCAGTGATAGAAATCCCCTGGTCTGTCCACCTTTTCCGTAAGGCGTTATAGGACGCCCTGCCACAGCCTGTGCGCAGAACCTGTTCAGGGCCGTTCCCCAGACCTCATCTATATCAAAGCGAGTGCTCGATCTATGTCTCGAAAGAGCTTCTGTTCTTGTGCCGTAAACAACGCCCTGCATAACATCTGTAATACGGATGCCCCATACCTTGTTTGCGAACATGAGATTATTTGAATCATGGACCTTGGACCAGTGATACCACGATCCTGCGTTCCGGGGAAATGGGAGGTAATCCCTTCTACCCTTGTATTCCACATCGAAAAATCCTTCCGGGATATCTATATTCGGAGTTCCATACTCTCCCATAGTACCTAGTTTGATCAGGTGGCAGTCAGGAAAATGATCTTTTAGGGCATACACCAGGTTGATAGTGCCTATCATGTTTTTCTGAAGAGTTTCGGATGCCTGCTTCAAACCTATCATAGAATACGGCGCAGATCTCTGTTCTGCAAGGTGAATCACGCAATCTGGTCTGAATGCCTTGACAGTGGTGTACATAAGTTCAGGATCGCTTACATCTCCTCGTATGAAACCTATTTCTTTGCCGGTTTGTTCCTTAATTTTCCTGATCCTGCTCTTCATTGTACCAATTCTGATCGCGGAGGCTGAATGTACCTCTCTTACCCTCTTCCGGGTATAAAAGCTGTCCATCCCTGATACTTCATTCCCACGATCCAGCAGATGAAGTGCCAGTGGCCATCCTATATACCCATCTATACCGAGGATCAGAACGCGCATTACACTATTATCACACGTCTAATAATAATGCTTGCCATACGGTCCCATAAGCTTAAAAAGCGGGTTTCCTGAGGACAAACGTTAGGTTACAGTAACAATAAATATATCGCATCTATGCAACATTGTGTCCCTAAGTTTTATTTATGCTTTCCTCGCGGTCTTCATGCCGCTTTTTGTCGTTATAGACCCATTTGGGGCACTGGTTCTTTATCTCGGTATTACTTCCGGAATGACACCGGAATCCAGAAGAACAGTAACCAAGGATGCATCTTTTTACGGTTTTATCATACTCGTTTTTTTCGCACTGGTGGGAAAATACATCCTGCTGTTTTTTGGCATCAGTACCGAAGCGCTTGAGCTTGCAGGAGGTCTTATACTGCTTATAATGGGCATACAGATGGTGAGGGAGGGGGACCGCCCGAAGTCGCAGGGTGGAAACGTTGAATTGGATGCAGGAATAGTGCCTCTTGCAACGCCGCTGCTTGCCGGGCCAGGAGCAATCTCTCTTGTCATCATACTTATGAACGGGCCATTCTATCCGGATCAGATACTGACTATAGTCTCAGTAGGACTGCTTTTTATCATAGTATTTGTTTTTTTCAATCTTTCCGACAGGATATTAAAGATAATGGGCCCAAAGAGCATGAAGGCGATTACGAGGATTTTCGGTCTCCTTGTTGCCGGTTTTGCAATTCAATACATGCTGCTTGCCCTCCATGGACTTGGCCTGCTCTCCGTCACCTGAGGTTTACGGGAACGTTTTTATCGGATTCATAACGCTTTGGAGGATAACGATGATGCTAGTTTTAGAAAGGATAAATCTATAATTGAAGTAGAATATTACGGCTAAGCATAGATGATCTGGAGAAAAAAGGAACAGCAGGATCCCGCGCCGACTGGCCCCAGGAAAGTCTGCCCGCTTTGCCTGCGTGCCTATTATGACGATTCAATATATTGCAGAATGGACGGGCAGAAACTGCAACTTGAAGCCACAACGCAGCAGGACCAAAGTAAGCAAATAGAATGCCCGAACTGTGGCTTCACACTATCAACTCCAAGGCAAAGATGCCCTATTTGCGGTCATATTTTCAGTAACTTCAGGAACACAAATGAGACAATCTTCATCAACCTGATACCGGAAGCAGGACTACCAATCAAGATTGATAAATTTCCCTATTCATTCGGCCGAAAGGATGTGATAAGAAATCACTATTCAGAATATGTAAACATCGAGCACATTATCTTTAGCCTTGAGAATGGCCATTTCTATATACGCGACAAGAAATCTTTGAATGGATCTTCTCTCAATGGACACGTCATTGGCGGGAAGAGATTTGAGAACCTCAAGAAACTGCAGCTGGCAGACGGCGACGAGGTCGGACTCGCGCTCGACTCAAATGGGATTTCACTTATAAGATTCAAGGTTGAGATTCCACAGATGATACAGTCAAAGGATACGGGATCCAAGATCCCGAGGGAGGAAGCTCGATGAGGAAGTTCCCATTTGAAGTCTATCTCTTTAGCGCAATGTCCGGTATTGCCCTCTTCCTGATACTGGTAAACACGCTTCAGCAAGTTGTGTTGAAAACAGATTACTTTTCCCACTACTATCAGATACTTCTATTCCTGGCCGACTTCATCCTTGGAATCATTGTGGTTGTTGTGGCTTTTGCTAATAAAGGTTACAAGACAACAACAACCGCTATTGATTACAAGCCGTTGAACAGGGCAATTTTTATCCTCTTTGCATTTGTTTCTTCGCTAATTGCCTTCTTGTTTATAGCTGCAAAGATTGGGCTTATTTACGAGATACCACTCTTTGCAGCCCTCGTGCCGACCTATGTTTTCGATCTTCCATCGAATCTATGGGACAAGGATGCCAAGGACTCCTACCTGAAGAAGAATTTGTGGTTTGTCATAACCGCAATAGCAATTTTCGTAATTGCAGTTATACTTGATCTTTTAAATCTTCTCTTTGCATGGAACGGGGTTTTAATACTGGCCGCCTTCTCAATACTGCTTCCAACAAGGGAAACAAGAAAGGAGAATGAGATCAAAGTCCTGACTTTTCGCACGCTTTCGCCCATTGCGGCAGCTTTCCTGATTTACAGCGCAAGTCTCTTCTACCTTGACACAAGAGCTTCCGGATATGTATTCTTTTACGCGATTACCTTGATTGCTATCGGCTTAATGGTTATGGTATTCAGGATACGCTACAGATCTGTCCTTACAGGAATTATAAATGCATTTCTTGTAGGACTCAGTTTTCTGGGTTTCTACATTATATACCGTAACTTCAGCCAGGACATTGTCTGGTTGACCCTTCTTCTTCTCTTCACATTCTGGGTTTTCGGATATAATTATAAAGTGTTCCGCGAGGGTTCGAGAAATATATCAACGTCATTCGACCTTATGGGGAAAGGGAAATACATTGTCCCATCTATAGGCATCATAATTACAACAGGACTTGCATTTGGGAATATTGGTGCGCTCTCGCATGATTTCAATGTATTCTGGAATGCAATGATCGGGAGTGGAACAACAAGCATATCTCAATCGCTTGCAAAGATCGATGCAATCCCCGTCTACCTTGGCCTATCCGCCTTGGGTATATTTTTTACCGTCACGCTGGGGTACAGGAAATTCAACCTTTTCCTTTTCGCCGTGATACTTATAATGTTCTTCTTTGCAGTTGTTTACCTGCTCTCGATCAAGATTGCAAACGTCTGGACCCCAAGTTCAACTGAGGTCAGTTCACTTTCGATAATAATTACGGCACTTATCTTCTATGAACCTGTCTACCGGTTCGCGCGTTCGTACACGTCTAGGATCCCATCTGGATTATCTATTGGAAAGAGGACTGGTGCGGCCAGATTCATTCATGGCAGGTATGACGTCTCAATGATCCCGTCAAAGAAGAACAACCCTGATTTCCTAGGCGCGGGTGGTTTCGCTTATGTCTTCAGGGGCAAGGACGTCCTCAAGAATATTCCCGTGGTGCTGAAGGTTCCAAGAATCTTCGACGAGGAATCAAAGAGCGAACTCGAGAAGCGCGAGAGCATAAAGGAATCCATAAAACAGATAGAAGCTGAAAGCAAAGTCCTTTCCGAAATATCATTTCCCGGAGTGGTTTCATATATCGAGTACTTCAGGGAGGGAGGGCAGCATTTTCTTGTCGAGGAATATGCAGACGGCAACAATCTTAATTCCTATCTTGCAACAAAGGGAAAAGAAGGTACAAAGTTCAGCGAAGAGGAACTGATCAGGATATCCCTTAATCTTCTCTTCTCTGTAAACTATCTCCACCTCCATGAGATTTTCCACAGGGACCTGAATCCAGGTAACATTGTTCTCACCAAGAAAATACCAAAGATCATTGACTTCGGCACATCAAAGCACCTTGCTAGCAAGGTCTCAGCATCATTCTTCACGCACAGTGACAGGATAGGTGTACCATGCTATCATCCACCGGAATTGGACTCTGAGGACAAGATCAAGGCCTCCTCAACGTATGATACGTATTCTATCGGTGCACTGATGTGCTCCATGATCACAGGTAAATTCCTTGACAACGATGAAATGAGGGAAAAATACGGGGTGGAGTTTATAACCAGGAAATACCTGGATGCAGAAGTAAAGCCTTTCTGCAACCCGAAGATATTTGACATAATCGTTAGAGCGACCAGCCTTAAACCCAGCGAGCGCTATCAATCAGCTTTCCACTTTATTGCAGATTTCCTGTCATTATCAGGGGAATATATCGTAACGGATATGGGGTATATATGCAGACTCGACCAGGATCATAAATTCCAGATATACAGCCATAAGGACATCCCAGCTTCAATATTTGGAGACTACATGATACATGACAACGTGATCAATATATCAGAACGGGGGAAAGATGAAAGATCGAGGATTGGAACGATTGAGTATGATTCCCGCACGGAAGGATATGTTGTTTATCCTTATGGAAAAAGGGTTGTTTACCAGAAAAAAGCAGGATCACTTTCACAAAAAGTGATAAGAAGCCTGCTCAATGAAGGCGATATAATATCTCTGAGACCTGATCTCAGGGAAGGCACATTCTCATATTACAGGGTGAATTGAAATGCAGATAGATAATGCAATGATGACCATAAGAGGCAAGACGCGTGAGAGGGATGAGGATGCGATATGCCTGATATTCTCCTCGCTTGAGAGTGAAACCGAAAAGCATGGAGAATTTTTCTCTGCTCTTGCGGACGGCATGGGTGGCATGGATCGAGGGGAACTTGCAAGCAAGCTTTCGGTAAACGAGGCCAGGCACATCGGCACCACAATGCTCAGCAGGGACCTGTCTCCACTGGAGATTGTCAATTCTATCAAGAGGATTTTCCAGAACGCTAATGATGCGCTCATCACGTATGCTAGCAGAAACGGGAATGCCAGGATGGGTACTACGCTTGTAGTTGCTTATTCAAACGGGTCCGAACTCTATGTTGGAAACGTGGGAGACAGCCGCCTTTACATATTTAATTCAGGTAAGCGAAGTTTCAGGACAGCGGATCATTCATATGTCCAGCTCCTCAACGACCAGGGTATCATAACAGAAGAGGAGGCCAAGATACATCCGAGGAAAAACGAAATGACAAGGGCAATAGGCCTTGAAGAAGATCCGACGCCTGATATTTACAGGCTCCGTCTTTTCCGCGGGGACTCGATCCTGCTGTGTTGCGACGGTTTATGGGAAGCATACGACGACAGGATTATGGCAAGCACACTGATGTCAACAATGTCCTGTCACGATTCTCTTGAAAGCCTTATACTCAGGGCAAACGAAGTCGATGGTTCCGATAACATATCGGGCATTCTTATCAGGCCTGCTGTTGATACCACGGAAGAGGCCGCCTTGAAAAGGCCCACAAAGTCAATAACCCAGGACTGAATCCTGCCTTCAATAGGTAATGTGACGTTCAAGGTTCCAGCTTTGCTTTTAGTTACGTCGCTAACCTAACCTGTTCACAAAAAGTTTAATAGCATTTCATCTAATAGCGGATTATATGGACTGCAATTCGTTGGTCGCCATGATCGAATCAAAGTACTCCAAAGCCATCTCACCCTTCGGGAAGGTGGAAGATCTAAGCGAAACGGAGATGCACCGGTATCTGGATTCAACCGCTGAATTTCTGAGGTGGATGGAGGATACCATACTGAAAACTCCGGTGGACAAAGGAGAATCTTCAATTTCTGCGAGGCAGTGCATTCTGGACACGCTCAATGAGGACCCAGACGAAGCGCTCCATCCAGATTTATGGTCTTCTCTTGCGCTATTTTCGGATATGCGGCTGAAACAGATATTTGGTGTTGAAATTTTTTCTGACGAAGAAGAAAAGGACTAAAAGTTTAATTATCTGCCACCAATGAAACAGTGATAAGTGTGGATGAAAGAATTGAGAGCAGGCTTAAAAATATTGTCAGGTCGCTTCCGTCAGAAGAGCTTTATTTTGAAGCAATCAGGGAGATCATAAAAGATCTGATCAAAGAGTACCTGCGAAAGGAAATCAATCAGAATGCGGAGCTCAAGAAAAGTATTTCAGAAGGACTCAGAATGTACATGGAAGCAAAGCTGATGGAATATAATTCAATGGCAAAAATGGCAAAAGTCACAGCGAGCTTAAGCCTTCTTGCTGCACCGGAATCTGTCAAGGACGAGGCAATAAAAGATTTCGCATCAGTATTCCAGAAGGAGATAGAAGACATCATACGGAAGACCTTTTAGATAGAGCTGAATTAATTTTTATACCTTAAAGTCCTTGATTATTGTAGATCTGGACTTGAGGTCGAACAGGGTCAGCATAGAAGGGTTCGGGCTGAAATTCATCATTCTCTGGTATTCAGTCTGGGATTGCCACGTGGATGAGTTAACGTACCTCACTCCCTTGTAGTTACCAAGTGCGTGCGAGTGCACATGCCCAGTAATGAAGACATCCGGAACAGTTTCTATTACATGGTAATCGTTGGATGATGGTATCAGAGGGGTTTTTCCACCATATTTTGGCGCTAGGTGCCTCCTTCTGAGGAGTTCCTCGACAGCCTTTCCAATCGTGCTGAAATTCATTCCCGGGATTAGCTCCACCATATCATTCAAGGACATTCCATGATAAACAAGCACATTCTTGTTTTCCAGCAAAAGATTGTAAGGGTTTGGGAGAAAGTACACATTCTGGTTGAACAATCTCTTTAGCTCCTGCGGCAGAATTGGTTGCGGCTCTGCAAGCCTGACAATATCGTGGTTCCCGGGCATAACGAATACGCTAATATCATCCGGGATCTGGTTAACATACTCCGAAAGTCTGCCATACTGCTCCATTGGATCAAGTATCTCAAGATCTGAATCCTGGCCTGGATAGACGCCTATACCATCAACCACGTCCCCGCTTAATATTAGGTACTTGATCCTGCCGGAATCATTGTCAGAAGCCTTCAGCCAGCCTATCATATTCATGAAGTCATTTTTTCTGAAAGTCTTGCTCCCAACATGAATGTCGGATAAAGAAGCTACGTAGACGGGATCCGTCTTTTCTTCATCGATAACCCTGAATGGCACGTCAGGTCGCACGATTTCGTTCGCAAAAATTGTCCTGCGATCTCCCTTGGAGGAAAGGCCTCCAACTATTCCGATAACCTCGTCCTCAAGAATGATTTCATCGAACGACTTCTTATTCCTCATCAATATGACTTCTATCGAATCTTCCATATCCTCGATAAGAAGACGCTTATGGCCATTTTTGGTCACGCCGGACTCAGTTACTATGCCTACTACTTTTACTTCACGCGCCTCAAATCCTGGTCTCTTCAAGCTGGCAATGTCGACGGTTCCACGCATTGCACTTGAGGCCGACAATATCTTCCTGATCTTCTGATACCGGCTCAGGAAATACCCCCGGAAATCTTCAGCGGAGGATCTTACCTTGATATCGGGCAGATAGATCTCGAATTTCCTGTCCGATGATTCCTGGGGCAGATTCATCAGGTCTCTGATATTCTGGACTGAAAGGAAGCCTGTCTCGAGGATCTCACGTGTTATCAGACGGTTAATCAAGGGACCTGTGTTGTTTGCAAGGATGAGCTCAAGAGCATCCTTCTCAACAATGAGGCCATGGGAATTAAAGAATTCCAATATTTCAGATCGGCTCCTGTAAAGTCCCTGTTCCATCAAGATACACAAGATCAACGTGGGATATATTTTCTCTGTCCGTGCACAGGTTACAACTCTTTCAGTTCACCTATTTAGAAATATAGATAATGAGGTGCCCACTATACGTTCTGCGATATAAATGACTGAAGCATTTGGTGCGCCAGGGATAGAACCACGATGGACCCGTGGAGACAAAGAAGGAGTGGGGACTTCATATAATACTGCAAGCAGGATATGGTTCACCATCTGGAAAGGCATCGTAACTGAGATATACTTCCCCAATGTGGATACCCCGCAGATAAGGGACTTCCAGCTTCTTATAACAGATGGTGAAACCTTTTTTGATGAGGAGAAGAAACTCCCCAATGTTACTTCACGAATGGATAAGTACTGTGCCGGTTATTCCATCGTGTCCGGACCGGAGAATTCTTTATACCGGATAGAAAAGGAGGTGATCACTGATCCTCATATTTCGGCGGTTATCGTGCACTACAGGATCATATCGGAATCGCTGGATAAATTGAAAGTCTATATTCTTTGCGCACCGCACCTCAAGGGTGAGGGCAAGCACAACAATGGTTCCGTCATCAACGTGAACGGAAAGACGTTTCTCTATGCAGAGAAGGATGGTGCCCACATGGCCATTTCCTCAAATGCAGAATTCACCAAATCATCGGCCGGTTTCGTTGGTTTCAGCGATGGATGGACAGACATAGCGCGAAACCTTGATATGAAATACGAGTTCACGACAGCGACGGACGGAAACATTGCCCTTACAGCTGAAATTTCCAGGGAAAGCATCGCGGACTTTACCGTCAGCATTGCATTTGGTGACAGCAGGAACAACGCAGTTTTAAAGGCAATCCAAAGCACAATTGTCCCATTTGAAATATCACGTGCAAGGTTCTCGGAGCAGTGGAAACGCGCACAGGATCACCTTGCTCCTCTCGACTCGGTGTCATACGATGGCGGGAACCTTTACAGATCCTCATATAACGTTCTGCTAAGCCATGAAGACAAGGTCTACGAAGGGGCAATAATCGCATCCCTTTCAATTCCATGGGGGCAGGAAGCAGGTGATGATAACAAAGGCGGTTATCACCTGGTCTGGAGCCGGGATATGTACAACAGTGCCACCGCGCTTCTTGCGGCTGGCGATCGAGAAACGCCTCTCTATGCACTCGTATTCTTAGTAACCTCGCAGCAGCCGGATGGTGGTTTTCCACAGAATTTCTGGCTGAATGGAGAACCGTACTGGACTGGCATACAGCTGGATGAAACTGCATTCGCGATAATACTTGCGTGGAGATGCCTGAATGCAGGCATGAAGTCTTACGATCCGTATATTATGGTTCTTAAGGCAGCCCAGTACCTTATTACTAATGGCCCGGTTACTCAACAGGAACGTTGGGAGGAAGCCTCTGGTTATTCACCCTCGACGCTTGCATCAAATATAACGGCAATGATATGCGCTGCGAGTATTGCAAGGATGCATTCAGACAATAAACTTGCCTCACTTTTCGAGGATTATGCTGATTTCCTTTACAATCACATAGAGGAATGGACCGTCACGCATGAAGGAACGCTTGTGCGAGGTATAAAGAGACATTTTATACGGATATTGCCGGCATCGCCTTACTCGCCCGATGACTTTCCCGATATAGAATCCTCTTACTTGAAGATCTCAAACCTTCCCCCGGGTGCCAACAATGTTTTCAGGGCATCTGAAGTTGTGGATGGGGGCTTCCTGGAACTGGTAAGATATGGAATTATGAAACCAGATGATCCACTTATTGTTGATTCAGTTCAGGTGATTGACGAGACACTCAAGGTCGATACGCCTTACGGTCCTACTTGGCACAGATATAACCATGATGGCTATGGAGAGAGGGAAGATGGATCCCCTTTCGTTGGTTACGGAAAAGGCCGAGGCTGGCCCTTGCTTACTGGAGAAAGGGGGCACTATGAAATAGCACGCGGATCCGATCCAGCCCCTTACATAAAAGCGCTTGAGAAATTCTGCTCAACCTGTGCAATGCTGTCTGAACAGGTATGGGATTCCCCAAGCATACCTGAAAAACACCTCCTGTTTGGAAGGCACACCGGATCAGCAAGGCCGCTGGCATGGGCACATGCCGAGTACATAAAATTGCTTGCATCCGCCAATGAAGGGAAAGTATTCGACCTGGTTGATGATGTGTATGCGAGATATTGCGGCAAAGATTCCAGCACGCTTAAAGTTGAAGTCTGGAAACCAGGAAGAAGAATCAGGAAATGCAAAAGAGATTTTAAACTCAGGATACTTCGTTATCAGAGCTTCGTTCTGCATATCGGCATAAATGGCTGGCAGAATCCTGTTGACATACAGTCTGAACATGTGGGTTTCAACTTCTATTCGGTGCATATGCCAGCCAGCTTGATGAAGGCAAACCGGCTCGACTTCACCTTTTTCTATCCAGAGGAAGGAAGATGGGAAGGTAAGGATTACAGCATCCAGCTGGTCTGATTGCTACATAATCATGAGCAAACCTGTTCCTGATCTCTCATTGCGGGTATGGGTCCCATGGCCTTGGATATCCATTGACAGCCGAAAAATTTAATACTAATCCATTGCATTCAACCGCCAATGGACGAATTTGGGCAGCTCTGTTATGAAATATCAAATTGCAAGAACTGTGATTTATCCTATTCCCGCCGGAGGGCTGTTTGCGGCTATGGTGATCAGGGCGCTAACATAATGGTTATCGGAGAGGCACCCGGAACAAAAGAAGATATTGAGGGACTCCCCTTTGTGGGTCGCAGCGGTGCCTTGCTTGACAGAGTGCTTGCGCAATGTGGAATAAGCAGGAATGAATTATACATAACAAATTCTGTAAGGTGTAAGCCTCCGTTTGGAAAGGCCCCCAGATCCGAGCACATTAAGGAATGCAGTTCATATCTTGCCAGGGAAATTAAGATGGTCAAGCCTTCTGTTATTGTGCCTATGGGAAATACTGCAATTGCTGCACTTTGCCTAGTCATGAAATTTAAGACAGGCAAGGTCACAGAGATGAATGGAAAAATCCTTAAGCTGGGAGATTACCTTATTATTCCTCAGTTTCATCCGGCTGCAATTTTGAGGAGCCCAAAGCGCGAGGAAGTCTTCAGGGAAAATTTTGACAGAATTGCCTTTATATGGAAAGAGATAAAAAATAAAGGTATGGAAAATTTGCTGTCCAGCAGCGACATAGAACTTGTGAATCTTTAGATCTGGAAGAGCTGGTAATTCGGCGGCTCTATCATGATCTTTATGTCGTGTGGATGGCTTTCTTTCAACCCGTTCGGAGAAATTCTCACAAAGCTGGTCTCTGTTTTCAGGGCAGTTATGTCCTTTGCACCAACATATCCCATACCGGATTTCAATCCGCCAATCAGCTGGAACAGTACTTCTTCAACCTTACCCCTGAACGGGACCGCGGCTTCTACCCCTTCGGCTACAAATTTACTTGAACCAAGCTTGGCATATCTGTCTGAAAGACCAGACTGAATTGCACCAATTGATCCCATACCCCTGTAAGATTTATATTTTCTTCCGTTGAGGATCATCTCCATTCCCGGGCTTTCCTCGGTTCCTGCCAATAACGATCCGAGCATTACGCTGTCTGCACCTGCAGCGATTGCCTTTACAATATCACCGGAAAACCTGACTCCGCCGTCTCCAACCACAGGAATACCATGTTGAGAGGCAACCTCTGCCACTTCTGATATTGCCGTAAGCTGAGGAACACCAACTCCTGCTATTATTCTAGTTGTACAGATAGAACCTGGCCCAATTCCGACTCTCAGGCCGTCCACATCCAGCGAAATAAGATCCTGTGCCGCCTTTCCGGTTGCTATATTTCCTGCGACCAGGTCCACAGATAATTCCTTCCTTATCTTTTTTATTGAATCAAGCACGTTCTGGTTGTCACAATGTGCCGTATCTATGACGATGACATCCGCACCTGCCTTCTCCAATATCTTTGCACGCTCGACATCAAAGGGACCGATAGCAGCACCGACCAGAAGTTTTCCCTCCTCATCCCTGCTTGCGTCCGGGAATTTCTGCCTTGTAACTATATCCTTTGCGGTTATCAGGCCGACAACCCTGCCTGAATTATCTACGAGAGGAAGCTTCTCTATCCTGTTTTCATAGAGGATCTGCTGTGCCTCATCCATTGAAATGTTCTCTCTTGCGTAGATGACATCCCGGACCATCACATCTTCCACTTTTTTCTTGCTATCATCAACAAGAGCAATATCCCTTTTTGTTACTATCCCAATAAGCTTACCGGAAGAGATTACAGGAAGCCCAGCAACATGCTTCTCCTGCATCAAGGTCCGCGCATCCTTGATGCTTGTGCCGGGCTCGACCGTCAGGACATTCCTTATCTTCAATGACTCCGCCCTCTTGACAGCCGCTACCATGTTCATCTGGCTGTTTGCTGTAAGGTTACGGTGGACAATACCGAGTCCGCCGGATCTTGCCATTGCAATGGCCATCTCCACTTCTGTTACGGTGTCCATCGGTGAACTTATTATTGGTATTTTCAGCTTAATGTTTCGAGAGAATTTAGTTGAAACATCGGCATTTTTTGGCTCTACTGAGGTTCTGGACGGCACCAGAAGGACATCGTCAAAAGTAAACGACTCTTTCGCCTTTTGAAGTTTATCTTCAAACATGCGAAGGTAAGGCAAAACAGTCTAATAAATCCAATCATAGTAGTGAGTGGGGACACTATTCTATAATCCACTTATATTTAACATATTGTGCCACACATCATAGTTGCCGACGAGCGCCCGAGTCATGCAAGCGAAATACGAGCAGGTGATGCAATCAGTATGTTATGCTCCTTCTCATAAAAGAAAGTGTGTTTTGAGTACTGCTTTCCGCAAAGTATCTAACATTACCGTAATATCGTTTGGTCAGGATAGTCGAAATGCCAAGCCTGGCCGCAAGTTTGTCAGCGCATTCCTCCTTGTACCGATCCGCTTCGGCTATCCAGTCCTTCGAGGTTTCTAAATTCTCCTCCCGGGAAACGCTTACTGCATATAATGGAAAGATCTGGAAAATCCTCAGAAATTCGTAACCCACATCAAGCAAGATCCTGAGCTTAGTGGAAAACACCTTGAGGGCTTCATCTCCGATGACAAGTGCGTAATCTGCCTCATTGAGGAGATCCTCCGCCTCTATACACTCACTCGGCTTTAGCTTGAATCCTATTCCCATGGATTTCAGTACGTTTGACATGTACCATTTGGTGGTCTCGGTGTCTGCAGAGACGGCTATTTCCATGTTCTTCTGCATATCCTTATCTCTTGACATGAGAAGTGTGGATAATGTTTGACCAGCAAAGGATATCACAGGTTCCCGCAGCAGAAAAAGGTCTTTTGCATTTCGCAGGTAACTTACAAGGGATACCATGGATATTTTCGACCTCAAATCAAGCACGCTTGCCAGTGAATCTGATGGCGAAGCTCTCTCCATGGTGCCATCCTTAAAGGCCCTGACGAGAGGATCAGAATGTGACATCTTGAGGAATGTCCAGTCAAGATGCATTCTTATTCCTGCCCCTTATGCTCCGAAGTTTTGTAATCATGTCCGAAACCATTGCATCGAATCCATACTCCGGGCTGAAACCCCAGTCCTTGATTGCCTCGGTTGAATCAAGTGATCTGGGCCATCCATCGGCAATTTTCTGTCTCTCATCGGGTCGGTAAGAAACCTCAAAACCTGGTATATGACGCCTTATTGCAGTTGCAAGTTGCTCTGGAGAAAAGCTGTAAGCTGAAACATTATAACTCATCCTGTTTGTAAGCTTCTCAGAATCTGCATCTGAAAGTTTGAGAAGGGCATGCAATGCATCTGGCATGTACATCATCGGCAGGAAAGTATCAGGGCGGAGATAACAGGAATATGGTACCCCATCGACAGCAGCGATGAACATCTCTACCGCATAGTCTGTGGTTCCGGCAGTTGGCACCGTCTCGTAACTTATTAGACCCGGGAACCTCACACCGCGAACGTCCAGTCCAAATTTCATGTTGAAGTAAGTCCCAAGCAGCTCGCCGGTGACTTTAGATATTCCATACATCGTATGCGGCACGGTGGGAACTCCTGAACCTACCATGTCTCTTGAAATTCCCGGACCGTAGACTGCGATGCTGCTTGGTATGATTACTGACTTGACATGCTCCTTATATGCAGTCTTGAGCAGCCCGAAAGTCGCATTGATATTAACATCGTAAGCCAGGAAAGGATCCTTTTCAGCAGAGGCCGACAGGATTGAAGCAAGATGGTAAATTTTTGTAATGTTATACATGGAAATAGTCTTGCGCAGACTCTCCTGGTCTCTCACGTCTAGGATCACCTGCTCAACACCGGACTTTGATTTCTGAGGAATCCTGATGTCACTTGCTATAATTGTATCATGTGGCTTAATATCCTTAAGTGCAAGGATCAGGTCCGTACCAACTTGGCCAAAAGCACCGGTGATAAGTATATTTTCCATGCCCAAGAAATCACCGCTGCAGATATATTCCTTTGGAAACCAGTCCAGGTGATACGGCTGGGCTTTCATAAATTGTGGATATCGGAGAAATGCTCTGATATGTTGTCAAGATCGATTGTGAGATAACGACTTGCCATTCAATATTAGTTATTTTGGACTTAAGAATAAAATTCGAAGCAAACAGATCATCAGCAGTCGATATAAACGGTTAACTTAATCAAAAAGCAACCACTTATCATGCTATGACAGGTATGAAATGGGTTTCGGATGAACTTAAGGCACTCGACGAGAATAAGCGACTGATACCGATCAAGACACTTGACGGGCCCCAGGGTTCCAAAGTGAAAATTGGCAACAAGGAATATCTGAACATGTGCTCAAACAACTACCTGGGGCTTGCTAATCACTCCGAGGTCAGGCAGGCAGCCATAGATGCAATCAAAAAATATGGCGTCGGAGCGGGAGCCGTTAGGTCTATTGCAGGCACAATGTCCATACATGAAGAGCTGGAAAAAAAGGTTGCTGCCTTTAAGCACATGCCTTCTTCTGTTGTTTACCAGGGAGGATTGCTTGCAAATATAGCTGCAATACCGGTGCTTGTCGGCAAGGAAGACCTGATATTCAGCGAGGAACTGAACCATGCCAGTATAATTGATGGAGTAAGGCTTTCAAGTGCTAAGCGGATAGTATATAAGCATCTTGACATGGAGGATCTGAGAATGCAGCTTTCGGCACATAGGAATGAGGGCAAGAAAGCGCTCATCATTTCGGATGGGGTATTCAGCATGGATGGAGACATAACGCCACTGCCGGAAATGGTGAAACTCGGTGAGGAGTTTGACGCCATGACCTATGTGGACGATGCCCATGGGGAGGGAGTGCTCGGTGACCATGGCCGTGGCATAGTTGATCATTTCCATCTTGCGGGCAAGGTTGATATTGAGATGGGAACTTTTTCCAAAGCGATAGGAGCTATGGGCGGATTTGTAGCAGGAAGCGGGGATCTTATGAGCCTCATGAAGCAGAAATCCAGGCCTTTCCTATTTAGCAGCGCTCTAGATCCGGCCGAAGTCGGTGCTGTAATGAAGTCAATTGAAATCATGGAAAAGGATGATTCTCTTCTGAAGAAGCTCTGGCACAATTCCTCCCTGCTGAAGTCAGAACTCTCGAAGATTGGCTACAATACGGGAAACAGCAAGACACCCATCACGCCTGTCATGATAGGCAAGGAAAAGGATACGCTCGAGTTGAGCAAGGCTCTTTACGACGAATACAGCGTATTCGCATCCCCAATTGTCTATCCAACGGTTGCGCAGGGAACATCTCGTATAAGGTTGATGCCTTCAGCGCTGCACAGCGAGAATGACATTATAAGGACCGTGGAGGCGTTCCAGAAGGCCGGCAAGAAACTTGGTCTTATCTGATTCTGATGGCGAAAGCGGTTATCAAGGCAAACATAAGGACCATATATTCGAGGATAGTGGAGCAGAGTCCAGACCATCACTTCGAGTTCTCTGATCCTTTCTGGGTTCTGATCACCACAATCCTGTCGCACAGGACTAAAGACGAAGTAACGGACGCTGCTGCCCGGGGTCTGTATAATAGGTACACGAATGCGGAGGGACTCGCATCCGCTTCAGAGGAAGATGTCCTGGAAATAATAAGGAAAGTGGGCTTCAGCACTGTTAAGGCACCACGGATAATTAATGCGGCCCGGATAATATTGATCGACTATGCTGGAAAGGTGCCATCGAACCTCAATGACCTGACAAGGATCAAGGGTGTCGGGAGAAAGACTGCGAATGTTGTCCTTGCTGATGCATTCAAGATTCCTGCGATAGCGGTTGATACTCATGTTTTGAGAATCAGCAACAGGCTTGGAATTTCGCGCAGTAAAGATCCTGCGGTTGTGGAACAGGAACTTACAAGGATAGTGCCAAAAGAACTGTGGCTCGGTTTCAACCCCAGACTGGTTGAATTTGGGAAAAAGATTTGCAGGCCGGTTGGTCCACGCTGCCAGATCTGCAACATATCAGAATTTTGTGACTATTATTCCCGCACTCGCGAAAAGGGTAGATCACATGCTATGCCTAAATGTAGAGTGAAAGCAACGTCAGGGTCAGCACGGGTAAGGCGACAATGAAACCAATTTTCATGTAGTACGATGCGCCTATTGACACACCGCCTTTAGAGCGTATCATGTGCAGCCACAGCAGAGTGGCCAAGGAACCTATCGGCGTGAATTTCGGTCCAATGTCGTTGCCTATTACATTGGAATAAATTAGGTGGCTTCCTCCTGACAAATGGGCTATAGCAATGCTCCCGATCATGACGGAAGGCATGTTGTTCATGAAGGCAGCCATTAGGGAAAAGAAATATCCTGGCATAATCAGGTTCAGTGGATACTGCAGGTTCGCAAGATAACTGACAGCGGATGCAATTATCTGAAGAAGTCCTGCATTTGACATGCCGAAAACTATCAGATACATTCCAAATGAAAATATGACAACCTGCCAAGGTGCCCCTTTTGCCGCTTTAATGACTGTTTTTTTATTCCTGAGATAATAGATTCCCACCAGCAAAATCATGGCAGGAACAGCAACAAATGCGACTTCAATCCTGAATATACTTGTCAGGAAATATGCGGCTATCATCAGGACAATGTACGGCGTGGCTAGCCTGAATATTAGCCTATCCCTTACTGTCTGTGTTGGATCGGAAACCGTCTCAACCGAATATGACCTCTTGATGCTTTTCCTGTAAATCAATATCAGGATAAGTATGCTTGACCCTACAGAGACAAGATCCGGTATTATCATGTGGGCGAAATAATCCAGGTAGGTTATTGAGAAATATGTCGCTGACACTATGTTCACCAGGTTGCTTGTAACAAGAGGCAGGCTTGAGGAATCTGCAACGAAACCCACCGACATGATGAGGGCAAGTGAACTCTTTGAATCCATACCGGTTGCCCGGATGAAAGAAATCGCAATCGGTGTCAGCACAAGAGCAGCCCCGTCATTTGCAAAGAGGGCTCCTATAACCGCATCAAAAAGAAGGAAAAGAACGAACGCCCGGAATAGATTTCCTTTAGAAAATCTCGCGATTCTTGCAGCTATATATTCAAAATATCCCGCCTCATCAAAGAGCAGGGTAATAACGATAATTGAAACGAATGTAAGTGTTGCATTTCCAACAATTCCCCAAACAACGACAACGTCCTCAAACGTTGTAATACCAAGGAAAAAACAGACAAGGGCGCCAGCCATAGCCCACCACCCTATCCCTATCTTTCTTGGATTTTTTAGGACCAGGAGAAGCGTGGCAAGAAACACCACTATAGAAAGAATCAGCTGTGTATTGTATGCCTGCTGCATCAAAAAGTGTTTTCCCTACTGCAATTCCTTCAGAAGAAGGTAGACTTTGTCCCTAATTTCGTCCCTTATTCTTCGCACAGTCTTGATATCCTTGCTTTTCGGGTCTTCAATGTTCCAGGCTATTTTCTTGACATTCATTTTCTCCAACAGGACAACTGGACAGACGGACTCGATCGAGCAACCCATTGTTACGACTGCATCAGCCCAGCTCAGCATATTCATGTCAAGAAGCCTTGGAACTTTTGAACTGAGATCTAAGCCAATCTCCTTCATTGCATTCACGACATCCGGATTCACGGATTTCGAAGGAATGGTTCCAGCACTCATTGCGTCAAAACCGGCAGCTTTGGCAAAGGCTTCAGCCATCTGGCTTCTGCCCGCATTTTCTATACAAACAAACAACAGTTTCTTCATTATATTATCATTCCTTGAGCATATGATTTACCTGTTCCCTCCGCCTCACCTTCGACATGGTAAATGGAAAGCCATATGCTCCGCATCTGCTTCCAATAGGAAGACAGCTTGCAGATTGAAGTGGATCAGGCATGTGACTGTGGTTGCCATACGTCAAAGTAGACAGGCTCATCATCAACTACATTAATCGAAGCACTTAAATCAGTAACTCCAATTCAGCGAAGTGAACACTTCACTGAAGAGCGACAAAATATGTATATGCGCATTTGACGGAATTATAGATATAATAGGAAGGAAATGGGCTATTCTTCTCATCTCTATACTAGGTGAATATGGCGACCAGCGATTCAATCAACTTTATGGAAAACTTGAAGGTATATCGCCTTCGACACTTTCCAAAGTTCTACACGAACTTTCTGGTAGGGGGGTTCTTACCAGAACGGTCACTCAGGATAAGCCGGCAAACGTCGTCTATGGTTTATCAGGAAGGGGCAAAGAACTCAGGAATTCCCTGATACCTCTTCTCAACTGGATGTCTGGGCAGGATGAATTTGAGAAAATGACTGAGACCTGCAATCCTAAGGATCTGATTAGCGTTAAGAATCTCTGACTAGAGTCCTCCGAAAATCTTTTTCTTCCTCTTCCCCGACATGAATTTCGAATATAGCATTAACCTGTTGATAGAGCGGGCGCCGTTTTTGTGCATAAATCTGTGAATATTATGATGGCGCAATAGCCATGGCTTGATTTCCTGATCCCACTTGGCCTGATACCTTGCCAAATCATTCACTGCTGCTGCATTTCCAGCCTCAGTTCCACTCCAGAACGCGCCCTGAAGGCCTCCAGCTGTTGTGTTGAGTACGGCATTCACCATGTCACCGACATATGCACGGTTTTCCTCTATTACAATGTCTGCAGGCCTGGAAAGCGGTATCTGATGAGCCATGGTTTCCAGCATTTTGCCTTCAAGCTCCGGGAATTTCCTGGTGAAGGAATCCAGCACATCCTTCGGCTTCTTGCTGCTGTCAGGATAATAACATACTCCTATTTTTCTGGAATCCTCGTCATTGGCAAAATCCCAGAAATAACCGCCGGGTGCCATGTCAGAGAACCAAAGTATCATGTCAAAATCATCTCTCTTGGGCGCTTTTCGAATCTCCTCATAAGCCACCAGTACATTCTGCCTGTCCAGCTTCTTCCCAAACCTGGATTGAGGCCCAAGGGCTACGATGAAATTGTCTGCAGAAAAGTCTCCCTTTTCAGTGCTAACGGTATCCTTACCTATTTCCAGAACCTTGGTTTCCATCTGTATGTTGAGATCTCCCGCAAATTTTGTGGCCAGGAACTTCTCATACTTCTCAAAATTATAGACAATACCGACCGGGTCAGGGTAACGTAGCTTGACACTTCTGCCAAGATCAGTTGCAAACTTTATTCTACGTACCTCACTGCTGACAATTTCACTGGCCATGGGCATATTGATTCTCTTTACCCATTCCACTGACACTGCCCCAGTTGACCTGACAGGTCTCCCGATCTCCTTTTTTGAGTCAAGAATTATATAATTCTTACCAGCTTTCTTCAACGCAGCTCCAGCTGCCAAGCCGCTGGTACCGGCTCCAAGGACAATCGTATCATAATGCTCCGCTGAACTCATTCCTGGTCTGTATGAAAAGGACACTTTTAAGCGTTTTTGATATCGCAGATCTATTGCAGTTTTCATATATCTTGAAGTCGTTAAGTTTCACCTTCCTTTCAGGGATAATCAATTCAGTGCTTCTGCCCACTATTTTATTCAGCAAGAAAATAAGAGAAAATGAAGCATGCTACTCGAGAAGATATATACGGCTTTGAGGGCATTTTATCTTGAATAAGAAGCATTCACGAATTAAGTGAAAGAACACCACTTCATTTCTATTACAAAGGGAGAGGGATTGTCCATTTTCACATCGATCCAGATATTATTTATGCAGATGTGGGTCAAAACAGGATAAGTATATGCACTAGGAAAAATCCCAATCAATCTACTGAATATGTACTATACGAAACCATTCTAAGAGAGATTCATCGTTCTTTATGAGATGGCAGTATAACGGTTTTGAACATTCAACTCGAAATGATTAAAACATCGTTACCTTTCTTTCCGCGGAAGACGAGCGCATTGAGATATGTTTAAAGCTCTATTCGGAGATGGGCTTATTAATAACAGAATCATGCTTTTATGAGTAACAAGCTGATTAAGACAAATTGAGTCAGGTCCCAATGAGGAGATTGCCTT
>JBMFWM010000028.1:0-21498 GCA_049965275.1 Thermoplasmata archaeon
GGTGATGTATAAACACTGTGCTGAAGCAACTTTCCAAAGTTTCCATCGTTAATTAATGATAAATCAACAAATAAAAATCAAAACGTGAAGATGATATACGATGGAAGAATACAAAATACACAGCCTCTGTGTGTCATAGATTGACAATGTCAGTCACTGTATAAAAAGCTAGATTGCACCCGTGCAACTAATGTTCTAATAATAGATTTTATATTGCGTTTTTATGAAAACTGGCATGAAAGCATTGCTGGCTATAATAATAGTAATAATTGTAATTGCTGCAGGCTTGGGAACTTATTTTGCTTTGAACAAAAGCAAGTCTCCGTCCACACCTCCTGCAAACACTGGACAAACCCTGATTATGGCGAGCTCGGCTACTCCTGTCTCCCTGGATCCTGCAGTAGCATACGATACGAACTCAGTCTTGTTTGACGATCAGATTTATCAAACCCTATTAGGGTATGGGAATACTACTGTCAATGGCGTAGAATACGGTGCTTTGACACCTGTTCCAGAACTAGCAACAAGCTGGACTGTTAACGCCAATGGATCTGTTACTTTTAACCTGAGGCAGAACGTCCATTTTGCGAATGGCGATCCTTTTAATTCCTCCGCAGTAGCTTTCAGCATTAACAGAATTATAACAATGAATCAGGGTGACTCTTTCCATGTGTCCCAATTCCTGAATTCCAGTGGTATCAAAATCCTCGGACCTTACCAGATCATGTTTATCCCGTTTGCACCCGATCCATGGTTCCTGGATCTCTTCCAACTCTGGGTTACTGACATAGTAGACCCCCTGTTTATCAATGCCCATGGTGGTGTGCAGAAAGATACAGTAAATACCTACATGTCGACCCATGCGATGGGTACAGGGCCATATGAGATAGGGCCAGGAAACTATACTACCTCGACTATAACCATGACTTATAACCCGAACTACTGGGGACCAAGACCGAACATAACAAAAATCATATACGATGTGGTTTCTAGTCCTTCCACTCAACAGGCCGAGTTGCAGCAGGGCTCTGTAAATATTGCCATGAACATTCCTCTTGATCAGATGTCTGCATTGGCAAGTACTTCGGGGCTTAAAGTCAAGTCAGGACCAACATCTTCAGAGTATTACATTGGGATGGATGAAAATGTAACACCGTTCAACAACACCGACGTAAGAATTGCAATAAATTACGCAGTAAATGTTTCACAGTTAACGGCTAATTCCGTATTCAACTATGGAATCCCGCTTTATGACACCATGGCGCCTACAATAGAAGCATACATTCCTGCTTTCAAGAACTACACTTACAACCTCTCAATGGCAAAGCATTACCTGAATCTTTCTGGATATGGAAAAGGATTCACCACTACGTTCTACTATCAGTCAGGAGATCCGGTTGGAACCGCCATATCTACAATACTTCAGAGCGAACTGAAAGCTATAGGTATAACCTTAAACTTGCAGGCGGTTGAATCGGCAACTTTCCAGACCGATGTCGGACATGGAACTTACCCTATGTTCTATGAAGGCTGGGTTAATCTGCTCGCAACTCCGGATGACGGACTCAGACCGTTGTTCAACTCTGCCAATATCGGGATATATGGTAACTTCAACTACTTCAACAATTCCACAGTGTCTAAAGACCTGATTACAGCTGGAAAGTTGTATAATCAGTCTCAGAGAGATGCCCTTTACATTAATGCACAGAAAATACTTGCTGCTCAGGCTGTGGAGGTTCCGCTGTTCAACCTGGAAAATGTCATCCCGATGACAACCAACGTTCATAACCTCTTGATCTACCCGACATTCGATATCTTCTTTGACCAAGTGACTATGACGTGATTGGATGAAAGGCTTCACCAGGTTTCTCATCCAGAGACTCATAGCATTAGTCCCTACTATTTTGGGACTAATTATTTTAACTTTTTTTCTTTCTCACGTTATACCAGGTAATCCAGCACTTATTTTGGGCGGACAGGAAGTAGTTGAGAATCCCACAGAATTACATGCACTTGAAGCAGAGTTGGGATTGAACAAGCCTCTCTATGTCCAGTTTCTGATATACTTGATACAGCTAGCTCATTTTAATCTTGGTTATGACTATTTTCAGGGGCAATACATAGGCCATGAAATTGCAACGAGGTTACCTGTATCCATAGAACTTGCTATTGCGGCTATGGTTATTGGCCTTCCTATTGCAATTTACACAGGGATCTTTGCAGCACTTAGAACCAATAAACCGGCTGATCATGCAACCCGTGTTGGGACACTATTGGGTATATCAATGCCTGTTTACTGGATAGATTTGATACTGATAATTGTATTCTATGAATACCTGCATATTGCTCCAGCCCCTTTTGGGCAGCTTTCGCCGTTCATTAAAGCTCCAAATCCGATAACAGGATTTGTTATTCTGGACAGCCTGATTGAGGGGAACCTAAATGCATTAGGCAGTTCGCTGACTCATATCATACTCCCGGCGATTGGACTTTCGTTTGCCATAATCGGAACGATTTCAAGGGTTACCAGATCAAGTTTGCTTGATGTCATCAATAAGGATTACATGAGAACGGCATTTGCTATAGGTTTTCCTAGAAAGATACTGATTAACAAATATGCATTAAGGAACGCACTTCTCCCAGCGCTTACCGTTACTGCGATACAGATGGGTGGGTTGATGGGCGGTGTAGTTCTAACGGAAACAATCTTCTCGTGGCCTGGTCTGGGATTGTACACTTATGAATCAATTACTAATCTTGACTATGGTGCAATCATGGCAGTTGTTATTGTGTCTGGATTCCTATTTGTTCTTGTTAATCTTTTAGCAGACATCCTTTACGGCGTCGTTGACCCGAGGATAAAGTATTAGGTGTATCACAATGGATGTTTCCGGTAATATAAGCGATCAACCGAAAAAAATGCTTCAGCGTATAAGGAACCTGCCATGGGTCAGGAGCTTATCCAGAACGGCCACCCTTTTTCTTCGAAGCAAGACTGGTCTTGTCTCAATTATTGTACTGTTGTCATACGTCGTTATAGCGGTATTTGCCAGCTATATCGCACCTTATTCCCCTACTGCTATAGATCTGGCAGAAAGGCAGCTCCCTCCTTCGTTGAAGCACCTTTTTGGCACTGATTATTTTGGGCATGACGTATTTTCACAGATTGTCTTCGCCATCAGGCTAGATCTTGAGCTTGCCTTTCTGGCTGTGACAATAGGATACACAATAGGAGTACTTGCAGGGGTATTTGCAGGTTATACTGGAAAGTTCACTGACAATGCTGTGATGAGGGTGATGGACGTTTTCCTCGCATTTCCGGTTCTTATCTTTGCAGTAGCAATAGCCATAGTTGTAGGAGAAGGGTTCTGGGCAATAGTTATAGCAGTAAGCGTTACTTCAATACCTGGTTTTTCGAGGATAGCGAGGAGCGCAATTCTCGTTACAAAGAATGAACTTTACGTTACAGCAGCGATATCTCAAGGCGCATCTAAGTCACATATCCTGTTCCGGCATGTTCTTCCAGCGGCGATTTCACCTACAATCGTATTTTATGCCCTTGGCCTTGGAAGCGCCATACTCCTATCATCCGGTCTCAGCTTTTTGGGAGTTGGTATCCAGCCCCCCACGCCTGAATTAGGAGCTATGATATACCAACCTTTCTTTTACTCTGAGCTTACGGATTGGTGGCTGGTCGTATTTCCCGGAATATTCATCGTTGTAATCGTGATTGCGTTCAACATGATGGGAGATACGCTAAGAGAAGTGACAGATGTCACGTTGAGGAGATAAAATGGAACAACAGATCAATACCCCCGAGATAATTGGCAGACTTCAGCACAACTACGAAGACTATGTTCTATACGTCGATGATCTTTCTATTGAGTACACTCTTGGTACAACAAGAATATTCGCCGTAAATCATGTTACTTTTGGCATAAAAACAAACGAGTCAATTGGCATAGTCGGTGAGAGCGGTTGCGGAAAATCAACGCTTGCGATGGCCATTGCCCACATCCTTCCTCCAAATGCGAGGGTTACTTCTGGGAAGGTATATTTCAGGGGTCAGATAGTTGTCAGCCCGGAGATGGGCGCATCATATTCCATAAGATATGACAAAAAGGAAAGAAAGATAGAAAATCAGCTCAGCATTGTAAGATGGAAGGGCATATCAGTTATTTTCCAGGGTGCGTTGGACTCACTGAATCCAGTTCATAAAGTGGGCACACAACTTTCTGATATCTTCATCTACAGGGAGTCTATGAATCGGGAAGAAGCTGAGGCAAGGTCCAGACAGCTTCTTACCGCTGTCGGGCTAGAGGACTGGGTTTATGACTTGTACCCCCATCAGTTAAGTGGAGGCATGAAACAGCGTGTGGTTATAGCAATGGCAATCTCGCTCAACCCTGCACTCATAATTGCGGACGAGCCCACAACCTCACTTGATGTCATAACACAGTATAGGATAATGGAGGAACTTTTAAGGTTAAGAAAGGCCTTCGGCGTAGCCCTTGTCAGCATATCACATGATATTGCATTGATCTCAAGGCTCTCTGACAGACTGATGGTGATGTATGCCGGGATTCTGGTTGAAAAACTTCCATCAAACTCTTTTGATATTGCACAGCACCCTTACACTCATCTTCTTGTTAATTCAATTCCAAAGCTGGAAGAAGATATTGCAGAAGTTCAACCTATTCGTGGGTCCCCGCCAAGACTTACAAGTCCCAGTTTAGGTTGTCCCTTTTTTGAAAGGTGCGATTACGCTGTGATGTCATGCAGAGATGAGTCCGCTGCAATATTAAGACAGACTCAGCCATATCATGAAGTTGCCTGCTCTGTGCTTCCATCGTTTGCCTATGCTAATGTTCAAATTCAGAAGTTCAGGAAAAGAGAGGTATCCGACAGCAGCACCTCCGATCAGGCAATTGTTTTGGAAGCCTCTGGCTTGACAAGGATATTTGAGAAGAGAACTGGTATCCGTGAAATTGCGACAAGCGAGTCAAACAAGATCATTGCTGTGAGCAAGGTTGATCTGAGCGTCAGGTCAGGGGAAACTGTGGCTCTTGTTGGAGAAACCGGATCAGGAAAAACCACGCTGAGCAGGATGCTTGGCCTACTCGATGTGCCCACAAGTGGTCTCGTAAAGATTATGGGAGAACCCATAAACTTGAAAAAGAAAAAGGAAATCGCAGCATTCAGGAAGATCGTACAGACCATATTCCAGGATCCATTTCAAAGCATCAACCCCCGGTTTCCAATTGCAAGTACAGTGGCAGAGCCGCTGACCGTGAACAAACGAGCGACCGCGACCCCAACAAGTTTAATGAGCGGTAGGTTTCAGCAGCATGGGTTTGGTTCTGTACTCAGCCATGCTGAGAATCGTGAGGCTATGGTTGTGAAAGCATTGCAGGAGGTTGAGCTGACTCCTCCTGAAGACTATGTTGAAAAGTATCCCCACCAGTTAAGCGGAGGACAGAGGCAGAGGGTGAGTATAGCCAGGGGATTGATTGTCGATCCGAAGATTTTGATTGCAGACGAGCCTATCTCAATGCTGGATGTTTCCCTCAGGGCCGGAATCTTGAACCTGTTGAGGAAGCTGAAACAGGATTTCGGAATCTCAGTTCTCTACATAACTCATGATGTTGCATCGGCGCGGTATCTTAGCGATCGGATATATGTGATGTATAAAGGGGAGATAGTAGAGACTGGTGAAACTGAGGACCTGATAAGGAAAAGCGCTCATCCTTATACAATAGCACTATTGCTGGCAAGCATCGGAATTGAGGGATCTGTTTCCGAAAAACTTGGAGAGAGAATATTCTCCCAGAGTGAAACAACAGATAACAAGGGATGCTTGTTTGCGCCAAGATGCCAGTTCGCGAAGGATATCTGTTCGACAGAAAAGCCAGAACTTCTGCAGATATCTCAGTCTCATTCTTCTAGGTGCCATTTTGCTCAGGACATTCAGGGAATGGGGCTAACAGAGATTAAGGCCAAAAAATAAGTTTCTTGATATTAGCATTTTGCTCTGTGTATTTAGTTTATGAATCATGGTTAGAACAAGGCTGCATTAAAAAATAAAATTTTTTTTCATTAGAATTGAACTAAAGACATTGAATGACTGAGTAATGAATAATGGTATCATCAGCAGAATAGTCAATGCTGCAATTTCACATAGAAAGATTGTAATTCTTCTCTGGATTGTCTGTGTTCTTCTTCTCACTCCAGTTATATTATCATATACTAACTATGTGAGTTACTCAAATGCAACTTCAGGCTCTTCTCATTTTGAATCAACCAAAGCGGGTGACTTACTTTCGAAAATAGACCCTCAGAATTCAACCCTGACAGTTGTGGTTTCGGTGCCAAGCGCAGATAATGTCAGCATAGCAAACAGCACTCTAAACTTTCAGGATAAGATTTCCAGCTCTTCGATGAAATATGTAAGCACAACCGAGTCTGCCTTTTCAGTCTATGCATCATTCCTTGATGGAATATATGGAAAGTACTCCTCAGTCATCAATCAGACTTATCATGCAGTATCGAACCAGAGCCAGCTTATATTCCAGTTCCCATCTTCCTTCTATCATCAGTGGATGCTCGATGGTTACAATCAAACAGATATATACGCAGCCGCCGAGAGTGCCGGATATGCCAACAACACCTCCCAGAATTTCTTCCTCTCCGCCTTGAATAACAGTCTCAAGTATTATTCTCAACTAGGACCATACTACAATGTATACAATGCGACCAGCATAACCGCAGAAACCTACTACTCATCCAGCCAATATACGGGGATCATAATAAAATATGGAAATCTAGATAACTATTCAGAGTACTACTACCTCATAACGCAGAAGGTTTTCTTATCCCTGTATGGTTATTCGATCCCCGAAAAGGTTGTCTTCTCTGCTGTGAACTCTGCTAATGCGGGTGCTTTTTATGTCAGGAATTATGGTTTAAGTGGGGCACCATCGTTCATTTACAAGCAGTATGTGTCCCCGGATAATACCACCTACCTGATCAACGTAGTCCTTAACGTGCCACAATCTTATCGTGGTGCCGATAACTTTTATCCTGCACAGAGCATTGTTTCTCAAATCAGGAACTATACTTCAGAATTCTTCGGGACTCAAGGCAGCGTTACAGGAAACGGTGCAATATCATACGATCTGCAGAGCACTCAGGGAGACTCTTTTATTGGGTTTATCTTCACGTTTGTTTTTCTTGCCATAATCGTAGGGCTGGTGCTCAGATCATACATATCACCTGTGCTTGCCCTTGTTCTGGTCAGCATTGCGACAGTTCTAGGTTATGTGTCTGTCTTCATAATAGGAGTGACATACGAGCCTGTCGACTATATCGTTACTTATACGCTAACGGCTGTACTGCTTGGAGTCTCCGCAGATTACCTGTTGTTTATACTTTCACGCTTCAGGGAAGAACTTGCTAATGGAAAGACTTCAGAGGATGCTATCCGCAGCTCAGCAGAGAAGTCTGGAAAGGCAGTTGCAATCAGCGGCCTTACTGTTGCCACAAGCCTTGGATCACTGTTTTTCATCAGCGGTCTCAATACCTGGGGACCTGTCCTGTTCATAGCTGTTCTTCTAACTGTTCTTGCTGAAATCACTTTACTACCGGCGCTGGCAGCTTTGCTGGGAAGGCGTATTTTCCGCAAGCTTCCTTCTACTGAGATACACAAGTCCGTCTTTTACAGAGTTGGACAATTTTCATCCAGGAAAAGAAAAGCCGTTCTTGCTGCTATACTGATAGCTGCTGTCCCAGCAGTTTATTTCTGGTTCGCGGCACCTGTTACCTACGATATATCAGGTGAGCTTCCAGCAAACCTTCCAAGTGTGAGTGCCCTGAATACAGTAAATGAGAAGTTTGGCGGATCAGTATTATATCCGGTTTTTGTAATTTATAACCTTAGCACGCCAGCGTTTAATGGAGGCAATGTAAGCTTGATTGCCTATAATGAGATAGCTTCAGCACAGAATTATATCAAAGGTACTTCTGGCGTGGCAAGTGTTATCGGTCCTTCCGCATCAAACGGAACGATCGGGAATTCAGCTTTCCTCTTCAACGATAACAGGAGCGTGTACTTCATTGCAGATCTGAATTACACACCCTACTCAGAAAATGCAATACTGTCTGTGCAACATCTGAGGGATAACAGCAGTTTCATAGTAGGAGGAATTACATCCGGAATCATAGATCTCAAAGATTCATCCCAGCAGCAGTATACAATTCTTGAATTGCTGATTATTGCTGCCATTGCAATTATAATAGGTGTGTCTTTCAGATCCTTAAAGTTCCCGTTGATAGCGCTGACTGGGGTCTTCATAAGCATATCCTGGACTCTGGGAATATTGTATGTAATAATCACGTACTTATTGCATGAATCATTGATATTCCTGATCCCCGTAATATTGTTCATCATCCTCATGTCGCTCGGAAACGATTTCACTGTTTTCCTGATCTCGAGGATAAAGGAAGAGCAGGAGACCCATGGATTCGCTGAGGGACTGTTCAGGGGAATGGGCGGATCTGGCTATGTAGTCACTGCTCTTGGAGTTATTCTTGCTGCATCTCTCGGATCACTCGGGCTCGTGCCAATTGCTTTCCTCCAGCAGCTGGGATTAGCGTTCGCCATTTCCCTGCTTGTGGATACCTTTGTGATAAGATCGCTTTATTTCCCTGCAATGATCTCATTGCTCAGTCGGAGAGAGGATGTGCTTAATTGAGGAAATCGTAGTCATAAACTACCATTACCCTTGATTTTTCATCTAACTTTCTTGCATTTACAATCAACTTTTTAGCCACTTCAAGAGACTCAGAGAAGCAGACAGCTATTCCTGCCTTGCTGTCTGAAATCTGGAAGATAAGAGATGTTTCAATCGCAGGTCTCACGTTTTCTGGATTGTTGCTGAATAGGAGGAAAATCACCGCATCAGTTTTGCTGAGATCGAGAATTGGGATGACAGAAGCTATTCTCCTCTCCTTTAGGCGCTCTATTCTCTTCTTCGCGGAAGCACTCGAGATACCTAGCCTCTTCGCCAGCGAAGCCACTGGCATCCTTGGATCATCCCTGAGTGCCTCGATGGCTTTTCTGTCGAGATCACTTACGTTAACTAATTTGGCCGAAGGTGGCGGTGTATAGTTCATTATGGGTGCACCAAGTTTCTCATATGCCTTTTGCAATATGCGCTCAAGTTCATTCTTGTCGTTTCCATGAAACCCGAAGATTGATATGTCTTCCAGACACCTGAATCTCGAAAAAATGTCATCTGTGTAGTCTCGATCGGTGATAAAGGCGGCGAAGCCCTGTGTATTTCCGTAAAATTCAGGGTTAACATGAAGAACAAACTTCTTGATTGTTCCATCTTCAATTAATTTATTAAACCTGTATTTTAGAGCCTGTGGTGAAATTCTAAGCTCATCGGCAATTCTCTTTTGCGGAATCCTACCGTCTTTCAGAAGTAATTGAATAATATTCTTGTCCGTTGAATCCATAATCCTGTCCTCAGGTAGCTAAATAATCTATACATGATGTTAAATTTTTGCTTCATGTGGGGATCTTTAAGCATTTGCTTTGATTTTTTGATTTAAGAAGCGTTTATGCCTGCAAAAAACTCACGAATTCTTTACTATTTTCAGGTTCAGTCCTTCCCACTTTGTGCTGTACCCGAACTCCCTCAGCGTGTCTATTAGGTCTAGACCAGATGCCTCTATTTCATGGAACATCTTGTCCAGATCTGGCCAAAGGCTATCAACCATTAAACGCAGAGCGTTCTTGTCAGTCTTTTTCTTCTTGGTCTCAGGTTCTGGCAGGTTTTCAACCTTCTTGTTTTCTGACAATCTGAAAATTACTGCGTTCCAGTCCACAGAATCCCGGAAGCACATTTCTCCGCTAATCAGTTTATCTCCAGGACCAAGCACGTATATAAATATCGCGGCTATTCCTGTCTGGCTTATCTTCTGCTTTATCATTTCATTATAGCCTTGATAAATCTTTCTTGTTACATCGATATAGATCTTTTTTCCTTTATGTTCCAGAAAGTAGTCAGGAAAGAATGTTTCGTCCTTGATGATGATTGGAATTGCCGGCTTTAATCTGGGATCCGGGAGTGGATCCTTTTTTCCTTCTCGCTCAGGGAAATAGCTGCTAGCCGATGATTCCAGGTGGAATGTGAATTTATCCTTCCTTCTTTCCTTTTCGAGTATAACGGTACAGTCAAAAGACCATTTCTCTAGCGTGATCAGATATCTGAGCAGCTGAGCAAACCTAATACCATATCGCCTGGTCTCTTCCAGCGCAGACATGGGACCGTCAAAGTTCATTTCAACGATTCCTTCATCAATAATCCTGGGGCTGAAAAGGAGGCCGAGACGTTTCGATTCCCTGGCTAGATTTCCCCAGTCCTGTATATTTTTGACTGTCAGCTGAAAAGCTTTCAGGAGAAGTGTCTCTGACTGCTCAAGGTTGTACTGTCGGCATAGCTCGTCATCGCTCATGTGTGAAACTTCGAGTAGGATATCTTCCTCATCCATGTCCGAGTACATTGACGACTCCACTTCCTCAAGAGTGGCAGAAAATTCAGTAGCGACCTTCTCGAGTATTTTTTGTCGCTCTGAATGCGTCTGAACGCCTAAAGGTGCCATGAGGAAAATACGCTCCCTGATACTCGGAGGGTCTAGTGTTCCAGTACTGCTGAATCTGGATTCCCTGAACATGATCTCTCCAAGCCCTTTTATTACCTTGTTGTACTGAACTTTCAGCTCGAGTTCCCTAAGCCTGTCGGCAATATCTTTCCTGCGTGAGCCGATCATACTGTTGAATAGATCTCGCACTAGTTGGGCGTACTCAAAGAAATCCTCACCTATAAAGGAAGGGATCACTGTGCCGCGGCTGTTATTCCGTCTTACTGAAAGAAGCTCTGTTTGGAACGCCTTTGCTCCTCCTCCTGCTTGTTCCAGATTCCCCGGTTCCAGAGGCAACGAGTTCATACATAACTGCCTGTTTGTCACTGCCAGGTCTTACGATCCTTCCAAGTCTCTGCTTGAACTGCCTGTTGCTTCCAGATCCGCTTATGATGACTGCTACGGAAGCATCGGGTACGTCAACGCCCTCATCCAGTATCCGGCTTGTAGAAAGTTTTGTGATCTTACCCTGCTTGAAATAGTCAAGGTACATCTTTCTTTCTTTCCCGGGCGTCTTGTATGTCAACGCAGGAATGAGGAACTCCTTTGATACAAGATATGCCGTATCTGTATCTTCCGAAAAAATGAGCGTCTTCTCATTCCTGTGCTTGGAAAGTACGTATCGCACAAAGTCCAGTTTTGCCCTCGCGTTGAATGCGATCTGCCTAGATTTTCTCCACGCCAGAAGGGCTTCTCTCCCCTCACGGTTCCATGACCTGCGGATAAAGTTCTGGAAGTCGAACTGTCCCTTCAAGGAGATGTTGTACCTCCTGATGTATGATAGAAATATGTTCCTGTACCTGTTGTATTCTTCCTCCTCCTGGTCGGAGAGTTCGATCTGGACTTTCCGGATCTCGAAACCTGCTATGTAATCTCGTAGTTCCTCATATCCCATTTCAAAAACCTTGTCACCGAAATAAGGTGCAAGGAGTTCCTGAAGTCCATCTGCTCTTTCATATGTCGCACTCAAGCCAAGACGGTAAGGTGAGGCAAACATCTTAGCGATTTGGGAATACTGCTCTGACGCCATGTGATGAACTTCATCCGCAAGGAGAAAACGAAACCTGTTTCCAAGCTTTTCAGCCATCAGATATGCTGAATCATAAGTGGATACAGTTACATCTCTTACCTCCCGCACATCTCCTCCCAGCTGTCCTATCTCAATGCCGAGAGAGGATTCTAATCTTGACCGCCATTGCTGGACTAATTCAATCGTAGGCGCCACGACCAGGGAGCTTTCTGATACCCTGGATATTGCCTCAATTCCTATGTGGGTTTTGCCTGTTGCAGTAGGAAGTACAACAACACCGCGCTTGCCATTACTCTCCCACATGCTCAGCGCCTGCTTCTGGTAACCCCTTAACTCTAGGGGAGGATGGGAGAATACAAGCCCAGGCTGCTGGAAAACATGATCGTCAACGCCAGGAAGCAAAGCTTTGAGGTCTCTATAAAAACAGGCCATAGCCCGATACTTGTTGATTCTACTGTCATAATGGACGTATTCAGGCATCTTGACGGAATGGGGCCAACTTTCTATCACTACGGTGCCCTGGTCATATTCTATCTCCATCCTTTTTGCTAATTGAAACTGATTATATTACCCTATTTGAGCAGGAACCATCCAACCTTCTGGGATAGAATTTCATTTGTACTGTTGCCTGCATATTGCAATCTAAAAGATAAAATATCTCCAATGTGCTTGAGCGGTGGCTAAAATGTCGAAGTAGAAAAATATAGACAACTCCCCAGCGGATATTTAGCAATTATCAAAACGATCAAGGATATATACGAATACAATATTATCGAGTATGTACAATCCATTGAAGTTCTATGCAGGTGAGGCCATGAAAACAATAAATGACAGGGCGAAGGAAGTGCTGTCATTCCTATACCCAGCAGTTACTATATCTGAAGAAGCTGGCGAAATAATTGTTGAGGCGGACATGCCTGGTTTCGACAAGAAGGATGTTAAAGTAAGACTGGACAGGAATGCGATCGTTATTCAGGGAAGCAGAAAAATGGAGCAAAAAGGAACCGTGATACTTAACCAGAGACCTGAGAACTTGTTCAAGAGAGTCTCCCTTCCATATGATGTTGATCCCGCTGCTGAACTTACTGCAAAATACACGAACGGAGTGCTCACCGTGAGGATACCAGTAAAAGGCATAAAGACGGTCAAAGTAGATTAGATCTTCCCATTTTTGATTTAAACAGCAATCCAGCATCAAGGACATTATTTGAGTCTGATAATGGAATTATACATACATATACGGCATATACTGTAATAGTCTGTCGCACATATTTACGTCGAGGAGATGGAGTATAATATGGATAAGAAGGCCAAGCTGTTAATGATCGCAGCACTGTCCTTTGTTGCAGTAGTTGTAATAATGGTTTTTGTTGGCCTATACGTTATTAAGCCGACAGTTTACTACTCACCCGGTTATGGATATGGAATGATGTACGGTGGGTATGGGTACTGGTATATCGTAATGCCAATAATGGGAGCCTTGGCCATTATTTTTGTTTTTCTTTTCTTCTATGTGATTGGATCCTTCGGGGTAGAGCACGAAATGAGAATGAATATGAGAACTGAGCCGTTGGATATACTCAAGGAGAAATTCGCCCGCGGAGAGATCACGGAAGAGGAATTCAAGAAGAAAAAAGATCTTCTTAGCAAAACCTAGGTTGTTCCGAAGCTGGGAGGCCCCTGGGAAGTAAGCGTTTCAGTTCTTTTTGAACAGCACCAGTAAAAACATGATGATAGATACACCAAGAAGCGAGAATCCAAGATAGCCGTTTGTCGTTGATAGGTAGACAGATGCTAGGGTCAGGAATCCAAGAAATATGGAGGCTGGAATCTTGATGCTGCTCCTAGAATTGGAGTTTCCCGATTGTTCCTCAAGGCTCCTTTTGAGGAGAGGCAGGACATCAAGCCCTTTTTCTATTGAAGTGATTGACTTTCGTACAAATTCAGATATCTGGAAGCGGTAGAGATCATTCAGCATACCTTCCTGATAAAGTATCTGCCTCAGGATTGCGATAAATCTAAAATCCGGATCAAGAAGCTTGCAGGTTCCTTCGAGCAGCGAGCTCATCCTCATGTATAATACAAGCTCTCTGGGAAGCCTGAATGGAAACTCAAAGATCACGTCGTTGGCAATGGAAAATATTTCCTGGACTTCATGCTCTTCTACCGATTTTCCCTGCAGATTCGCGATTGCAAGCTCCATGGTCCTCCGCATTATGGCCCTGTTTGCGACTGGAGAAAGTGCGTTCATTGAAATCAGCGAATCCATGATTACATCAGGATCAGAATTGGATAGCCCGTCGTACAACTTGAGGAGCTGGAATCTTGTTTTCTCGTCGAGGCTGCCTACCATGCCATAATCATAAAGAATTATTGATCCGTCGTCTGTCACAGAGATGTTCCCAGGGTGTGGATCAGCATGAAATATCTTGTCCCTGAGCAGCATCCTCATGAAGAGAAGGTCGAACCGCCACGCCAGGTTCTTTAGGTCTATCCCGCGGCTTTTTAGCGTCTGTATATCGGTTATCTTTATTCCTGGATGATACTTCATGACGAGTACCTGTGATGAGGTAAGTTCTTCGTAAACTTCGGGAACGATGACTTTCTCCTGTCTTTTCCTGATGTTCTCCCCGATCCTCATTATGTTGGATGATTCCTTCAGGTAGTCTGCTTCGTCAAAAATCCTTCCCCTGAAGTCAGCGATGACATTGTCGAGGGAGAGATATAAATATGTGTCCAGACGCCTCCTTGCTAGGTTTAACAACCTGCTTATCACTGCTATGTCTTTCTTGACCCTCTCCTGTATATTTGGTCTATTTACCTTGACTACGACATCCTCACCGCGGTATCTTGCAAGATATACCTGCCCAAGCGATGCACCGGAGATAGCTTCCTCATTAAATGAGTCAAACACTTCAGAAATCTTCCCAAGGTTCTTCTCTATGACGGGCCTTACCTCTGGAAAAGGAGCGGGTGGAACACTGTCCTGGAGTTGCTCAAATGCCTTTATATATTCATTGGGGAGGAGGTCGGGCCTGGCTGAAATTACCTGTCCTAACTTGATGTAAGTAGGCCCGAGATCGATGAATGTGTTGACCGCCTTCTGGCCATTTGCTTCGATCTTTGGGTCCCAGGCGTGTTCCTCGTTCTTTTTAACGCGTGCTCTGTCCTTGGTATAGCGCCTGAAAACCGGATAAAGCTTCAAGAGAACGCGAAGCTCATCCCTGATACTTATTTTGACGGGGGCCTCGGGCATTTGCTACTGATGTCCGCTTTCCTAATAAATATCCTTATACGAATAGTTACCTCCTAAGATAGAAAAAAGTTCTTACCAATAATCCTTGTGCACTATTTCGTCCAGCAGATCCTCTATCTTTTTCTTGTTTGCAAGTTCGCGTGCCATGCTCACCGAAATGGCGTTCTTTATCACAGGATCTGCATATTCTTTCTCCATGACTTGCAAGATGTTGTAAAGATCCCTGTAGTATCTCATTGCGAGCATTAGAACGCTCTTCACATCATTGTGATCAATTGGTCCCTCCTCTTGAAGCAGATGATCAAACCTCTCATAGTCCTCGTCGGCCTCAGGCATTATGTCGAAATCAGACGTGGTCTGGTCTTCCATCGCCTTCTCCAGAGTAACTATGTCGTCGTCCTCCTGCCTGGAAAGTTCCTTTAGTATATTTCTCACATGATCCATGCTGGACTTCGAATACAATTCCTCGAATCTCGATTTAAGCCTGGACTTAAGGCGTATTATATTTGTGATCAAATCCTGTCTAACAAGCGACCTGTCCTTGCCGGAAATAGCACTGCCGCCGGTAGGTTTCCTGGAGCCCATGAAATATGAACATAATGCTATGTATTAACTTTTCTCATGGTTATTTGCAAAAATTGTATTTTGAATGAAAATAATTTAGCCAAGTTGAAAATATCTTGTGATGAAAGTTTCCCCCTCAATCATATCGGCAAAACTCGAAGATCTGGGATCAGAGATAGCAAAATGCGTTGAAGGCGGAGCGACATCCTTTCACCTTGATATAATGGATGGCCATTTCGTGCCCAACCTGACGATGGGGCCTGATCTGGTCAAGGCAGTCCGGAGATGCACCGATCTGGATCTGGAAGCGCATCTTATGCTTCAGAACCCTGAGAAGTATTACATGAAGTTCATTGATGCGGGCGCAAACATCCCGCTTATCCATGTAGAGTCACCAATAAATACGGGATTGCTTATAAAAAAGATCAGGAATGAAGGTCATAGGTTCGGAATTGTGATCAACCCGGAGACATCTCTGGAGAAGGCAATCCCTTTTCTGGAAGACGCTTCCTTACTGCTTATAATGAGCGTGCACCCGGGTTTTTCTGGTCAGAAATTCATTGAAGACGCGGTCAACAAGATACGGGAATCACGCAGATATATAGATGGACATAAACTGAATACTTCAATAGAGGTTGATGGCGGAATCACGCTTGACACTGCTCAAATATGCAGGGATGCGGGCGCAGATATTGTTGTATCTGCATCCTACATATTCTCTGGTGAGGTCGCTGAGAAAGTTCACCTGCTTACAAGATTGTAGGTATGCTTCACTGTACCCTGAGAAGGATCCTGCCATTGGTTCTCCCGGAATAAGCCTGAATTGCTTCCTTTAAGTGATCAATGCCAAAGACCTTGTCTGTAGGCAGGTGAATAGAATGCTCCTGCATCATTTCAAGAAGGCTTTTCATTTCGGCAACTGTTCCTCCGGTTGTACCAATTATCTCGAGTTCCTGCGTGTAGATCTCCGCGAGGTTGACCTGCACGTTAGCACCGTTGAATACACCGAACGTCGCGATTTTCCCTCCAGGAGTCACATGATCGAGCGATTCTGCAAATATATCTCCACCAAGCGAATTTATGATTACATCGGCCTTCAGATCCGCAGGAATCTTATCATGAGGATATACGGCAGAGGCACCATATTTTTTCACCCACTCCTTTGTTGATACAGCAGAAACCTCCATGCCCATATAGTTACCCAGAATGATCGCAAACAGACCAGTGTTTCCGGATGCGCCATAAACGAGCAGCTTTTCTCCAACCGCGGCTCCCGTTCTGTTCAGTGCATGCAGGGCCGTCAGGCCACCGACCGGAATGCTGACTGCGTCCTCGATTTTTACCCCATCTGGGATTTTAAGAAGCATCTTCTCCGGTACAGATATTTTTTCACAGTAACCACCGTTGGTCAGAACACCGAATATCCCGCCATTTATGCAGAGATACTCTCTGCCGCTCTTACAGTACTTGCAGGTTCCGTCGAACCATCTTGAGTATAGAATGACGCGATCGCCCTTCTTGATGTTCTTACCTGATGTCTCAGCAACTCCCGAAATCTCTGAACCTGGTATGTGTGGATCTGGTTTCAGTCCATATACCGTCTTGTTCCTCACCACATTGATATCGATTGGATTCAACCCTGCAAATTGGACTTTTACAACAATTTCATCCTTCTGTGGAACAGGATCAGGCACATCCGCAATTCCCGCATTCTCTTCTCCGTATGGTTTTCTGACTAGGACAGCTTTCATAATAAAAAGAAGCGCAGGATGATATTAATATCTCTTCCTCATACATATTGATCCTAGAGAATGCAGCAGAAGAAAATCAGGCTTGCGAGCCATGCAGACTGGAAAGATATAAGCCGGATCTCCAAGGCTTCCGGGTATGCTGATTACATCAACGAGATGGGCCCCCCATACATGAACGATGGCACTATACTTGTATGTGATATCGATGTGCTCTGCGGGTTCCTTAAGATTGAAATGCTTCCAGACAGCAGTGCCTGGCTCAGCGGCATTCGCGTTGATCCTGAGCACTGGAGGATGGGTATCGGGGAAACTTTAACTAATGCCGCATTACTTTTTGCAATAAGTAGAGGAGCCAGTTACGCGCGCATGCTCATACACAGCGAAAATCAGAAATCTGTTTCCCTGGCCTTAAAGAGTGGTTTCACTTGGGTGAGCAGATTCCTGTTTTTCGATGGGAGGCCAGATATATCGGGAATGTTGGAATCTGATAGACAATATGATGCCCTTGTAAACGTTGGATGGAGATTTGCAAATCATGCCAGACTTGGGATAAAGACTGGCACTCTGCTCGCTGGTCAGGGGCTTTCTGTTTTTGTTTATCATGACCATGACGAGACTTTCCATTTACTGGAAATAAGTAAAGAGGTGTCCCTGCTTCCCGAAGGTATAACCTGCGTGCCAGAGGCTCTTGGATCGTTCATAAAAAAAGGGAAAAAGCTAGAAGGGTTTGAGGAGGCTTCGGTATATGAAAAACCCCTTTTTTGACCCGCCTTGCTAAATTTTTCTTTTTAATTTTCAGTCTTTCTTGTAAAAGCTGGTGACCTTCAGTCTTCCAGTTTCGTCGTATACGAAGAGTTCCGAGCCTTCATCAAGCGTCCTCTTGTGACTTCCATCACAGTATGGCTTGTTGTTGGAAAGTCCGCACGCGCAGAGATGTAGCTCTTGGTCTCCCACCTTCACCATGTATGGCCTGTTTCTTTCATGTAATACTAGTCTTGGCATAATTATCCCTCACAGATTGCCTTCAACCATAAAAAACATTTCGGTCTAGCCTTGTGGGAGCTTCTGAAGAGCCTGTTTTCGGAAGCATTTCTGTGCACGACACCGAAAGCAAATGCATCAGTATCAGGATAAGGTTAAATAATGTAGAATAATAACAACGCGCCAAATCGCTGTAGGGCTGTTCAAGCATCTACCGCTTGGAACTCGTATTTTGGCGCTGGAGTGCCCCGACTCCGATGCGTGATTAATAATGGCAGAAAGAAGAGGATTGATTCTTCTCAGCGTCCTCATTGGGACCCTGATGTCGGCGATCGATACGACGATAGTCATACTTGCCTTGCCGACAATTACCGGCAGCTTCAAAAACGCGTCATTTATAGAAACGATCTGGGTAATCCTGATCTATCTTCTGGTGCTGGCGGTTCTAACCACACAGATGGGGCGGCTAGGGGATATATTTGGCAGGGGAAAGATCTTCAATATCGGTTTTCTCGTATTCATAGCAGGCTCCGGATTAGCTGGTCTTTCTCCCACGGTTGATTTTCTTATTGCATTCAGAGCATTGCAGGGTTTCGGCGCGGTGCTTATCCAAGCAAACAGCAGTGCTATTGTGGCTGATCATTTTCCTCCTGGCGAAAGGGGCAAGGCATTCGGCATAACGTCAATGGGCTGGAACATTGGAGGAACCTTGGGAATAGTGCTTGGTGGATTCATTACTACCTTGATTGGCTGGCGTTACATATTCTACATCAACGTTCCCATCGGATTAATTGGATTTGTTATTGCCCTTGCATACATCAAGGATAACAAGAAGAGCGAAACTAAGATAGACTTTGTCGGAACTTCTATCCTGTTTGCGATATTAGCCCTTATTGCATACGGAGCGACTGATATTGCTGGTCACGGATTTAATCTTGACAATCTCATCGAAATAGCAGCGGGAATTCTAATGATTATACCATTTATAGCGACGGAATCAAGGGTAAAAAGCCCTCTGATCCAGCTAAGTGCTTTCAGGGAAAGGCTTCTTTCTTATTCCCTCCTCGCTGCAACTCTGCAGGCAGTTGGTTACCTTTCTGTCGTCTTCATACTGATAATGTATCTCCAGGGTATACGAGGCTTCAGCCCCCTGTACGCTTCTATTCTGCTTGTCCCGGGATACGTTCTTGCCAGCTTCCTGTCCCCATTGATGGGCAGATATGCTGACAGGATTGGTGCAGGTATTGTTGCCACTATAGGAATATTCTTCATGTCACTTGGCGTCTTTGTATACCTATTTCTCGGGATTGGGACTTCTATCTATGTTGTCATACTTGGATCGGTCATATCCGGATTTGGAGGATCCATGTTCTGGCCATCAAACACCAGTTCAGTCATGTCCAGTTCTCCGAGAGAGCTTTACGGATCTATTTCTGGACTGCTTCGAACACTCTCAAACATGGGCACGCTGCTTTCTTACGTCATAACTATTACAGTTGCAGCCGAAACGATACCCAGGCAGGCCGCATACGCCGTTTTTCTTGGGAAATATACACTTGGAACTACGCTTTCGAAGTCCTTTCTAACCGGGCTTCATTCAGCGCTAATAGTCAGCATCGTACTTCTTATAATAGCAGGCATATTTTCAATCGGGCGCGCTAAGAAGGCAAAGCCGCAGGCATGGGGACAGGACAATAAGGGACCTGGCTTGCAGCAACCTTCACAAGCAGATAAGGAAACAAAAAAGGACACGTAAAAGTATTTATAAACCTTTGAGTTTATTAATGCATGGAAATTAACCAGGAACGATCCACCCGAATGCAGATCCTGTCTCTACTAAAAAAAGAGGGACAGATGTCAATGAGCCAGATCGCTTCCAGGCTTGGCGTAACGAAGATGGCCGTGTTTAAGCATATCACTGGTCTCGAGGCTTCGGGACTTGTTGAAAGAAGTACCGTTAAGAAACATGTCGGAAGACCAGTATCTATCTTTATGCTAACTGCGTCTGGCAGGAAACGGTTTGTTTCCTCCTATGCCGGTATGATAAGCGATCTTATTTCCTTCCTGGTCAAGAACGATCAGAGAGCACTCGTTGTCGACTTCTTGAAGAAGAGATATGCTTCAATTAAGGACGATTATGAAGAGGAACTTCTTCCCCTTGACCCTGACAAGAGACTGGGGCACCTTGCTGTCATGAGGGACCGGGAAGGTTACATGGCGGAGCTTAGAAATACGCCGGGCGGCGTCCATGAGCTCATAGAGTTCAACTGTCCGATATTCCAGATTGCCACACTGATGGGCGAGGCATGCGATCTGGAAAACAGCTTGTTCCGGAGTGTGCTTGGAGTACAGGTGGACTCAACTCATAAGCAGGTAACAGGAGAGAGCTTCTGCAGGTTTCTTATACATAAGCAGGAACTGTGATGATCTCGATATGATACATCGTCAGCCCTCAAGACTCGCAATCTTGATCCCTATAGGACATTTCGAGATGTGATCATTTACTATACCTGCGCCCTGCATAAATGAATAACATGTTACAGGACCGGCGAAGGTGAATCCGAGTTTCCTGAGATAGATACTCATCCTCTTGGACTCCTCTGTGAATGGCGGAATTTCATGCAAACTTGCAGGCATCTCATGGATCTTCGGCCTATATGACCATACGATTTGTGAGAAAGTTACTCCGCTTTCATGCAACGCGTGAATACCCTTTGCGTTCTGGATAGCCGATTTTATCTTTGCACGGTTTCTTATAATGAGTGGGTTTTCAAGCATGGAACTCACATCAGCTTCGGATAAATTGATCATTTTCTCCAGATTGAATGAAAAAAATGCTTGACGGATCGCTTCACGTTTTTCAAGAACTAATGACCAGCTTAATCCTGCTTGGAATGTCTCCAGAACGAAGAGCCCGAAAAGGGAAGTTTCATCATGCAATGGTCTTCCCCATTCAATATCATGATATTCCCTCATTTTCTCGGACTTGTTAGCCCATGAGCATAATTCACTGTTATCGGACATCTTTTCGCTGTGAAGCATCATTTTAGAAGTCTTTTATTTTTTGATGTCCAAATGATTAAGCGGTTCTCCTTAAAAGATCAAAACTCAAAATGGAGCGAGAGTCGGAATAATAAACCCGTATTTTATTATAACCGGAAAAGCTGGGAAAGATCTGGTTTTTAATTTTGACCTTTTATCAGCTTATA
>JBMFWM010000029.1:0-21431 GCA_049965275.1 Thermoplasmata archaeon
CAAAGTTATTTATCAGCTAATATAAAAATAGGCTCTTTCACTCGAAAAACAAGTAAGAAGAAAATACATCAATATTGAATCTGACCAGGTTTAAATGACTACAGTATCTTCCTTGCGCAAATCAGAGAAGTCAACCTATCTCAATTAAGGATAGATCAACGAATCAGTTACTACTGATGCAGGCTTTAAAAAAATCCACAATAGATGCGCATTGCTAAAGCTAACCTACAAATAAAGTCATAGCATGGTCCCTCAAGATGTCACCACTGCTGGAAGGTCAGGCAAAACGTAGAGCCATAAATGACCCGGTTCATTCCCTTATCAGGATCACAGACCTGGAGAATGAGATCCTGAAGATGCCTGCAATGAACAGGCTTCACGACATCAGGAGCCTCGGCCTTGCCCAGCTTGTATTCCCAGGCGCTACTGCATCTAGATTCTCCCACAGTATTGGAACCATGTATCTAGCACACAAGATGGCGGAACAGATCCTGTCCTCTATGAAGCAAAAACAGTATTTCTGCAAAATATTCCCGGACCTAAAGGAAGGTGAAGGAGATCTGTCAAGGATTGTCCAGGCAGTCCGGCTTGCAGCCCTCATGCATGATATTGGGCATGGTCCTTTCTCACATACCAGCGAAACATTCATGATGGCAAGCATTGCTAAAGACCCAAGGAGACTGTCCGAATACCAGTCGCTCTTCCCGCAAACAAAGGAAGAAACAAGGAATCATGCGCATGAATACTTCGGCATAAAGATCATAACAAAACTTCTCAAGGAACCGGAGGTAAGCGTCCTGCTTCCGGATTTAGTAAGTGAGGATGTGACATGCCTGCTTTCAAAAAATGGCTCTGGGAGCCAGCTCTTCGCAACTCCTGCCGCACTCAACATATTCAGGCAGGTCATCTCATCAGATATCGATGCAGACAGGATGGACTACATACTCAGGGACTCATGGTATACCGGTGCTGAGTTTGGGAAAATAGACAAGGAGAGGCTCATCGACAACATGGAGATAGTAAATCCGAGCGAGGGATCATATCTTATCGGCTATTCTGAAAAGGCCCTTGGAAATATCGAAGATTTCCTGGATTCCAGGTATAAGATGTATAAGTGGGTTGTGAGGCATCACCTTATGGTTGCATTTGACCACCTTCTCAAGTTCAGCATATATGACATGTTATCGTCTGGCCCGCTTTCACTGAAAGAGTTCAGCTGGGAAAACTACTACAGAGGAAAGACAACGGATTCGACGATAAACTCTATAATCTTCGGGAATAGCGTGGACGACAACATGATCTGCAGATCACTGGTTGACAGGAGATACGCGCCACTATCCCTCTTTAAAGGCAGGAGTGAATCCTATATGAGATTCGAGAAAACTGTCTCAGAAAAGCTTCATCAGGATACAGGATCTGGGAATCATCGTAGTGATCCCTTGAAATGTATAGAGAATTACATTTCTAAGATTAACGCTCCACTTAGCGATCCAGGGATAGCCGATGGTATTCCCAGGATAATGGTTGGGGATCTCCCTGCAATTGTCCTTGGCGCCAGCAGTCCCGAACCAGCTCTTGACTCTGTCACCGGAGGAAATGGCATATTGATCTATGATGGAAACAATGTTCTGCCCATGGAGAGTGTATCGTCTTATTTTGCATCCCTGAATAATGAGTGGACCAAGTTCAGGCCTTATTATTTCTCCTACCTCGTGCCCGGCATGAAAAGGGAAGGCTATTCCTCAGAGGCTTTCAGGGAGAAATTTGTTGACATTCTCACTACGGACATAGCTGTCGAAGGCATTGAGGAATAGGTGAGTGACGGTGAACATTACTGTGCAGGGGTTTTTTGGCATCGTATAGATAACAATGCAGTATAACGGATATTCATAAATTATAATTTTAGGTTCCAATGATGGTTATCATTCCTGACTGCAATTGCCGAATCATTTGGTTTCCGGGGTGAAGGAGAATTATTCTTATATTTAGGAAGCTCTATCCTGGGGCTATGAAGTTTTACTTTGCTTTCGATTCTGACGATTCTATCAGGGAAATGTGCGCTGAGATCACTGGTATGACATATGCCAATGACCTCAACGATGCTGATGTTGTTTTCTTCGGTCCAAAGCCGCAGATTGGCAAAAAGACAAAAATACTGCAGCGGCTTTACGCGGGCACTGATGACCTGGACCTTTCAGGCATACCTCCAGGTATCACGGTCCTATCTAATGCCGGTGGTTACAATGAACCCGTCGCAGAAACTGTTTTCGCACTGCTTCTGGCACACTACAAGAAGGTATGCAGGCATAATTCGGATATGCATGCCGGCATCTATAAGAAGCTTGGAGTCGAGACTCTATTCGGCAAAACCATTGGTATTTACGGCTTCGGAGGGATTGGGCAACAGGTTGCAAAGATCGCATCCGTAATGGGAATGCGAGTATCGGCTTACAGCAGGCACATAACATCTCTTCCAGATGTAACATGGCGTGACTCGCTTGAAAAACTTGCAGAATCTGTTGATATCCTTGTTATCTGTACGCCGCTTTCCCGGGAGACGAAGGGCATTATAAACACACCAATTCTTGACAGATTCACGGGACAGTGCATTGTTAACATTGCCAGGGCAAATATAGTTGACCAGGATTCCATGCTTTCTTATCTATCCAGGAACAGCGACAAGTTTTATCTTAGCGATGTCTGGTGGGACGAGCCGAACATCAAGGTCACCCCTCCCGAGAACTGCGTAGTGACACCTCATATTGGCGGAAACGGCGGTGAATACAGGAACGAGGCTTTTGCAAGGGCTTTCAGAAACGTGAAGTCTTTCCTTGAGGGAAACAGGCATAACGTGGTAAAGGCAGCCTGAGCCTGAAAATCGCAAGAAATTCCACATGATTCCCCCCAAACGTGGAAATGTGAGATTAGCGAAAAACACTGGATCATACTTTTATATATAATTGCCATATGGTGTTAAATAAAAGCAGGATTACATAATGTCCTAGATTTTATAAGCAAAGTGTTACAAATGGACAACTTCGAGAAATTTAACCTTAACCAAGAATTGTATAGCGCATTGAAAGAGATGAACTTCAAGACACCAACGGAAGTTCAGGAAAAAGCCATTCCAATTATTTTAAACGGAAGGGATATTATTGTTCAGTCCAAGACTGGAACAGGTAAGACAGGAGCATTCCTGATACCCATAATTCAGAAGCTGAAGGCATCAGATCCCTTATCAGCAATGATAATTGTTCCAACAAGGGAACTGGCAATACAGGTTCATGGCGTGATGAAGAAATTAGCACACGGATCCGGGCTCAAAGGAGTACTTGTTTATGGAGGATCATCTATAAACGTTCAGATTGATAAGTTACGCGATCGCGCGAACATAGTAATCGGAACTCCCGGCAGGATAATGGACCTCATGGAAAGAGGAGAGATTGATGTCTCAAGGATAAAATTCCTTGTGCTCGATGAAGGGGACATGATGCTCGACCTAGGATTTATAGATGATATAGAGCAAATCATAAAAAGTATGCCCCGGGAAAAACAGATGATGCTCTTTTCCGCTACAATGCCATCAAAGATTTACGGACTTTCACAGAGATACATGAAGAAGGCGGATATGCTTAATATCAGCAGCGACCAGGAACCCACCGTGGATACGATATCACATAGTTATGGTATTTCAGACCGGGCTCACAAGATCAGAACGCTCGTTTCATACATCGACGAATTCAAACCAAGGAAAGCAATCATCTTTTCAGACACGAAACATAATGCTGATTTCCTTCACAGGACACTCGCAAGACTCGGCTATCAGGTTGCTGTCATTCACGGCGACATGAGGCAGGCACAGCGTGAGAAATCGCTTATGGATTTCAGGCACAACGTCCAGTTCCTGGTAGCGACAAACGTTGCATCCCGGGGTCTCGATATAACTGGCATCTCGCACATAATCAACTATGATACGCCACTGGATCCTTATGTGTATGTGCACAGGGTGGGCCGATCTGCAAGAATGGGAGCAGATGGCGTGGCATTCTCTATCGTGGTTCCTGAGGAGGAATATGTAATCAGGGAAATTGAGAATTCGGTATCTATCAGGATGAAACCAGTTTACCTGGACGAGAGCAAATTTGACGATGCGGCCCTGGGATTGAGAGGAAATAACCACTCGGAAAGATCTGAAAGACCAGACAGATATGAACGGCGTGGGCCTAGCGGCGGTGGATTCAGGGGAAATTACGGCCGGAGACCTCCACAACAGAGAGGTGGCGGTAACTATTCCCATGGCAACAGGGGAAGACGCGAGTATCACCCCAACCACTGAAACCAATACAATACCGAAAAGGAAACAAAACTAAAAACTCGTTATAATTGATCCATGTATGCTTTCATTTTTGCATACATGCATTTTTCAATATCAGTCAAATTCTACATTAAGCGAAGCCTGTAGATAACTCTCCAGTTCAGACAACTTTATTCTGTCCTGTTCCCTGCTATCTCTCTTCCTCACCGTTACGGTCCCAAAATTTTGAGAGTTACTATCAACAGTGTCATAGTCTATCGTGATGCAATATGGCGTGCCTATTTCATCCATTCTGGCATATCTCTTTCCAATGGACCCTGAGGAATCATAGAAAATCCTGAATTTCCTGCTCAGCTGCAGGAACAATTCCTTAGCTTTCCCGGTGATCGAGGCATCATTCTGGAGCGGCAGTACGGCAGCCGAATAAGGTGCAATATAAGGTTTGAGGGAAAGAACCTGCCTTCCTTCTGTATCTGCGAAGAAGAGATCAAGCTGCGCCCATATGTTCCTGTCGACACCAAACGATAGCTCGAGGACATGCGGCATGAATTCCCTCCCGTCGGACTTAGCTAGCATGCTCTTGTTGGATCCCTTTGTGTGTGATGTGAGGTCATAATCGCCACGGTAATGAAGACCGCCGACCTCCTTGAATCCTCCCCAGCTCTCTACATCGACTTCGATATCCATATGTATCTTGTTGTAGAATGCCTTGTCCTCCCCGCCTTTCTCCAGGAAGCGGAACTTGCTCTCCGGCACACCCAGGATTTTCCTGTAAAACTTATCTATAATCGCTATGTGGTACACATAGAATGCAGGATATCCTCTGGAAACAAGCTCATCTGGTGTCATTGAGTCAAGTTTACCTGTCTCATAAGGAACAACGTTAATCCTAATTCCGGTGAAACCGGACAGATCAGGCTGGAATGCATTGTCATCAAAGAATATCTGGAGTTCTGCCTGTATGAGTTCCCTTAATCTGTACAATCCTTGCCTGGGTGATATTTCGTTCCTGTAAGCCCTGCCAATAATTGCCAGCCCAAGCGGAAGTTTCTGTCTGAGCAGGCTGTACTCCCTGTAAAAGTTCAGGTACGCTGACTGGGCAGTTTCCGGTCTCAGATATCCGTGATCCGATCTATCCGGTCCGAGGGCCACATCTATCATCATGTTGAACGCCTTCGCCTCCCCTAACGGTCCTCCGCATTTAGGGCATTTCAGGTTATTCGCAGATACAGCCGCATCAACCTCGCCTGGGGTTGCGCCTTCATTCAGCTGGACGCCGAGATCTGAAAGAAGCACATCGGCTCTGTAGTATGTTTTGCACTTCTTGCATGCAATAAGTATATCATTGAATCTTTCAGCGTGTCCTGAAGCGACAAGGGGTTTTTCCGGAAGAAGGGTTGTCCCGTCAATAAGGAAATAGTTCTGGTTTCTCTCCACAAAGTATGAGAGCCATATGTTCTCGAATCTCCTCTTGAGCATGGCACCTATGTGTCCATAATCATACAACCCTGCGGAACCGCCATAAATTTCAGCAGACGGCCAGAACATTCCGGTTCTGCGAGCATAACCCAGAAGATCTTCTATGTTCATTTCAGCGTTCCGTATTCATTCAGGTTTAATATTATGTATCTATTCTTGACACACGGAGTGTAATTCGCAAGACCACAATAGAATGATTCCGAGACTGTGCTGCATTTTTATGAAATACCGAACTCTAAAATCGAAACATGAATTTGGCGTATTGCCTTTAGAGATGGCTAAGATCTAGAAATAAGCCCAGAACCTGTCTTCCCATAAGTCGTATTCTTCCTTTATTTCTTGGATCTGCTGCGTCAAAATATTATCTTGTTTCCTCAACGCCTGATACTCATGCATAACCTGATCATAACTCTGGTGCGAGATGTTATCGAATCTTTCCCTGATCTTCTTTTCGTTATGAGGATGCAATTTTCCAACATGAGGCCCTGCATACAGTACCCTGAAGTATTTCTCCTCACCTAAGGTCACATGGAATACTCGCCACTGAAGATCCATTTCTTTCCTGAATTCATTTCCTACTATGTCAGCCATTGCTTTGACCAGTTGACTATCACCGGTTCCTGACGAAATCTGGAAAGCAATCTCCACTCCTTTCTCCATAAAACTCTTAGTTTCTTATCTTATTTTTACTCTTCTTTGATCGACGTTCAAGTAGTCTTCAAATTTAGGCTCATTGAGAATTCAGATGACCTAACCCATGCAATGAGGCAAAGCCGCTTAGAAAAAATAGCAATCACGGGGAAACAAGATCCTGAGTTTTCACCTGGAAGAAGAGGCTCCCTCTTCAAGAATCTGTTGAAACAAGTTATTTTTATGAAAGTATGCCGGGATCGGGGATCGAACCCAAGACCTTCGGATTTCTCAGCTTGCGCTTATGAGTCCGACGCTCTACCAACTGAGCCACCCCGGCAGGATCAGGCCACGACTTCGGCAACTACGTGTTCAGACTCAGGCTTCTTGAAACCAAGAACCTCTGTCTTTCGAATTTCCAGTTTCTTCATTGCATATATCTGCCTTATTACTCTTGACATTTCGTTCAGAACTTCATCGCCGATGAGATACGAAACGAGATCCTGAAGATTTGAGGTTGATATCTTCTCCTTCAAAAACTTCTCCAATGCAAGCCTGATATCAGCCCTCTTGTTTGAGATAAGCTTAATGTCAGAAACGCCCACTACTTTGACTGCCAGGAGATAGCCGTCACGCGTGTATTCCTTCTCTATTACGTCTATGCGCTCCTTTCTCCTTCTTACCATTCTCCTTATGGAATCGTCACTAACATAACTCCCAACGAATGATGTGAAACACCTGTTTCCCTGGCACTCATCGACCCTGAACACCATCTTAAGGTTAGTTTTCTTGAAATTTCCAGTCATGTCCGAAACTGGCATCTCTATCTTTCTACCAACCATGCTCTTGGGGTCCACTCCCGGGCTCGTCGCTATCTCTTTTTCTCCCAGATAAGCCGGTGTCAGTATGGAGTACCAGACTTTCTCTCTCCACTTGTCTTTTCCCTTTTTCTGTTGTCTTTCAGTAGCCATTATTTACCTCTGTATATGATTAACCTTTAGGCGACGAGTATTTTAAGAAGCAAATTAAAGCTTTCGATGTCTTTTCAAAATTCAAGTGGACTCTTATGGAAGGCGCAAAAGCAACACCGCTGGATCATCATCCTCTTATAATTGAAGCGGTCATGCAGTGTGCTCCGCCATAACCGCCCGTCAACTCGGAAAGATTGGCAGTTACAAAGTCAAGTCCATATTCTTTCGCAGCCTTGCTTCGGGGAAACATGCTGTTGCCGCCGTCAACGCTCATGGCATGCTCAATCGCTGTTAGTGTCGATGCTGAAAACACGTTCTGGGAAATCAGCTTTCTCAAGACCCTGGAGGAATCTACCGCAAGCACATGGTTCTCCTTCAGCGTCAGGAAATTAGACGAATAGCTGAGTTGCTCCGCAATACTGAGGGGGATTATTTCCACGCCCTTGGATTTGAGATATCCTGATAGTGTGGTACTGGACTGTTTTTTGATCTCACCATCCTGGCGTATGTAAATGGATCCTTTGGCCTTCTTCACTAGAATGGGTGACGTTACCGCCGCATCCTTGGAGACAAAATTAAAATAAGTATCAAGGTGCATATTGATCATCTGGTCTCTCGGTTCTATTTCCATAAAGTCATATATCGGGTTCTCCACAACGAGGTATTCATTTGCACTCGAAATGCCTGAGTTTATGAATGATAAAGCGCCGTCAAGATTTGTCCTTGATCCGATTCCTATGATAGCGTATTCGCCTGCAGGCATGAAATCCCCACCTTCAAAATAACCCGTATTTCCAAGAGAATTGAACTTCTCCTTGTTTTCATACAGGGATCTCAGGATAAATTCAGTTATGCTGTTTTCTTTCTGCCGCTGCCTCATTCTCATGCGCCCGAAGAAAATACCCTTGTCTGAAACAGCCTGCTGGTCCCGCATGAAATACAGATTCGCGAGCGGTAGATTCGAGTTAACCGATGGGTAGTCCGGACCTGTTTCCCCTTCAGATTTTAGCAGAACGGAAGGCTCTATCAGCATGAGATTGAAAAGCGTGGACGGATCCAGGACGCTTATGTTGTCCCTGAATGCCTTTTCTTCCCTTTTCACAGATTCCTTGTCACCTTCATATCTGACCGTCTTGAGGACCTTGTCAAGGAAGATCTGTCTAAATTTGCCCGAGGAATCAAACAGCTCCATAACGACATCTTTAAGGAGCTTAACCCGAACACCCGCTTCCTTCAGGTACCGCTCAAGCTTTTCGTGTTCCCTCACGGCCATGGTTGTCCGGTAGGGCCTTTCGAAAAGGAAGGGCTTCGGGGCGAGCATTGCGTAATCAATCTCCACCCCAGGTCTGTGCATTATGACTTCCCTGAGATTATTCCATTCGGCTCTTACAGACATGAAAACAACGAAGGTAGCTATTATTCCGTATAATAATATTTTTCCTTATACTTGAGAAGATTGACGCTTTCCAGGCCTGCTGCGCTGATCTGCATTGTAACCTGCTTCCCTGCGGGATCCATGAGCATTGCTTCCTTCTCGTTGGCAAAAATAACCATGTAGTCAGATGCTTCCGCCTTCATTTCAGAAAGCTTTACCCTTGAATGAATAAACTCACTCCTTGTTACCTGGACATGAATGCCGCTCTCAACAGATATGAGCTTTATTGCGGACTGGGATATTGAATCTACAATGTATTCATGATCGTTCAAGTAAATCACATCACCCCGGTTGTAATCAACGACCTTTACCAGGTACGTGTACCTGTATGTATCGTACCCTCCTTCCCTGCCGAACATCTTCTTTGTCTTCGTTACTTCGCAGAAAAAGCTTGAATTCATCTTGCTTACAATGCTTTCGGCAAAACTCTTGCTTCCAAGATAAAGATCGTATCCGCCCTGCACGTTGTGTTGTTTCATGATGTATCTGTTACTTTTAGAATTTTCATACTTGCTTGCAAACTCTATTGTATTGGCAAGCGCCTCGCTAAATATCTGAGATATTTTACCTGACACAGGCCGAATCTGCACTATTGCTTCATAAGAGGATCCAGATATCTTGTTGCACCTGGGACAGCTGATGCTTCCTAATATGACAGGAATATCCACAAGCTGTTCCCCATGCACGCCATCGTTGCCTGAATAGGTGACAAGACCCTTGGCAGTCTCCTTTTCCAGTGAAAGATCAGCTATGCTGACGGAATCAAGTGTAAATTTTAACCCGTTTAATGAAACAGATTTCCTCGCAATGGATTCTGCATCTTTTGGGGAAAAATTGTAAATCCAGTGCTTGCCTATCATGATGCCTCCGCATTTCCTGCACTGGGTTATCTGCATAGGTTGCACCTTTAGCATGAGCACCTGGATAAGGCAATCGCTGCACAGGCCCATCGAAACCGCATCTTCCTTTCCGCACTTTATGCACTTTATATTCATTTTGGCAGACTCTTGTTTTTCCTGAAATACTTGACCAGATTTGAAGCAACCAGGTGTTTCCTTATCTCAGTGGTGCCGGCTCCAATCTGTCCCAAGATCGCATCTCTGAGCAGTCTCTCTACGCCTGAATCCTTGACATAGCCATAGCCGCCGTGGATCTGCAGTGCTTCCCTTGCTATATACTCTGCCGACTCCGCCGTGAAGAGTATTGCAGCTGCGGAATCTATTGCATTCATCCTGTCGTTCTGTATTTCCACAAGCGCCTTTTCACATAGCAGCCTGCTTGTTTCATACCTGGTGTACATGTTTGCAAGCTTTTCCTCGATTAGCTCGAACTCGGCTATGCTCTTTCCAAACTGCTTCCTCTCCACTGCATATTTCAGGGAAGCTTCCAAAGCGTTCCTTGCGAGTCCCACGAAAATGAATGAAAGTATAACTCTCTCTGCATTCAGTCCGCTCAGTATTATTTCCTTTCCCTCACCCTGTTTTCCAAGAACACGTTCGATCGGCAAAGACACATTGTCGAAGTAAATTTCTCCTGTTGGAGAGCCCCGCATCCCCATCTTTGAGAATTTTTTTCCCTTCGACACACCTTTGTCAGTGTTAAGGACGACAAACGCAGTGAAGGAATCGCCAGTCCTTGCATATACAAGCATAAGGTCGGCATATGGCGCGTTTGTGATGAGCGTCTTGCTGCCGTCAAGGATAAAGTGATCCCCCTCCTTTCTTGCCTGGGTCTTCATGGCAAGCGCGTCAGATCCAGATCCAGGCTCCGTTAGGCATAGGGAAGCAATCATCTCTCCGCTGCAGAGCTTTGGAAGGAATGTTTTCCTGATGTATTCGGAACCGTTTCTATAAATTGAATCAACTACCAGGTTGCTGTGAGCACCATACGACAATGAAAAAGATGCAGAAGAATATCCAAGTTCCTCTGTTATGATGGCCTGTGCATCATAACCAAGGCCTGAACCACCGTATTTCTCAGGGACCGTTATGCCAAGAAACCCAAGCTTTCCTAATTTCCTGAACAGTTCTACAGGGAAGAAATCATCCTCGTCGATCTTGGCGCTGATTGGTTCCAGCTCTTTACGGGAGAATTCCCTTGCGGTTTCCCTTATCATTCGAAGTGACTCTTCGTTTTCGGTCATCATGCTTTCCAGACATGTTAATTTAAATTATAATTGTTGTTAGGTATTTCCGTAAAAGAGAGATTTAACCATGATCGTATATGTGGTCACTGACTTCTGAAACTGTTTTCAGGTTTGACCATGCTCACACATTTATAACAGTGCTCGCAGAAAAAATCATCGGCATCATAACCAACCATGAAAAGCAAATAGACTAAGGAATCCAAAGATATTAAAATTGATACAGTGTCTCATGTCAAGAAAAGTAAGGTGAAATCTACCGAATCCATTATATATCTATTATACATATTAAATGGATGGTGGAAGGAAAGAAAAACGATATTGCTTTTAACATATCCACTGTTAAATTAATAGGTGACAGAAATGAATGTAGATCCAAATCTAACAAAGTACATGATCAAAGTAAAGATTACGGCGGATGGGGTGGTTGAAAAGCCCGACGTCGTCGGCGCAATTTTTGGCCAAACAGAAGGACTTCTTGGAGACGAGCTAGATCTTAGGGACCTCCAGAAAGGAGGTAAAATAGGACGAATAGAAGTAGAGATAGACAGCAAAAAGGGACGCACTGAAGGTTCAGTTTTGATCCCTTCTGGTCTGGATCAGGTGGAGACATCCATCCTGGCTGCTTCCTTGGAAACAATTGACAGGATAGGTCCATGCAAGGCAAAGGTAGACGTCGAATCCGTAGAGGATGTTCGAATCCAGAGAAGGCAGAAGATCGTCGAGAGGGCCCAGAATCTTTATAAGAAGATGAACCAGGGATCCAAAAACGTTAGTGAAAGCCTTGTCCAGTCCGTGCGGGAAGAAGTAGAGAAAGGTGAGATAATTTCATATGGAGATGAAAAGCTTCCAGCTGGCCCTGCAATAAAGGATTCCGATTCGATTATAGTTGTCGAAGGCAGAAGCGATGTGCTTAACCTCCTTAAATACGGAATAAAGAATACAATCGCAGTTCAGGGGACAAACATACCGAAGACTGTACAGGAACTCTCCAGGCAGAGAACAGTAACCGTGTTCCTGGACGGTGACAGGGGAGGCGACCTTATTTTGAAGGAGATGCTTCAGGTTGCGGAAGTTGATTTCGTTGCCAGGGCACCCCCGGGCACAGAAGTTGAGGAACTGACTTACAAGCAGCTATTCAAGGCACTTAAATATAAGACTCCTGTGGCACAGTATCTTGCAATGAAGGGGATGACAGAGGAACTCAAGGAACTCCAGGAGAAGAATGTTGCTGAGAAGGAAGAAACTCCAAAGAAACCTGCCGAGAACAGGCATGAGGCCAGGTCGGAGCCAAAGCCTGAACATCCTTCCGGAAATCAAGTTCTCAAAGAGAAGCCAGAAGAGTCTGTGCAGGTTGCTGTTGCCAAGGTTTTGGAACCGGACCAGCCAGGTACAAAGGTTGATCTAAAGGACAGCGCGGCGATAGAACGGAGGCTTTCGACACTTCAAAAGGAAAAACTTACTGAGGTATTCAATGAGGATGGAGAAGTTCTATCATCCTTTCAGCTTTCTGAGGCCTTTGATGGTCTTTCTGCAGTGAAATCTGCATTCGCTATTTTGACTGGCGGCGTGGTATCGCAGAGAATGGTTGATATTGCACATGACCAGGGGGCCAGACAGATTTACGGGATCAAGGTCTCCAATCTTACAAAGAAACCAATAGATCTGAAGGTAGTGGAATGGGATCGTCGTTCGTAAATGCCGATTATACAGACTTAGTTGATACTTCCCAGGTAAAGATACCTGCATCACCGCTTGACAGGATTATCGGTCAGGCTGAAGCGGTCAGGTTAGCCAAAATTGCAGCAGCCCAGGCAAGGCACCTTCTACTTGTGGGCCCCCCTGGAGTTGGAAAATCAATGATAGCGCAGGCGATGTCTTTCTACATCCATAGACCGACCGAGGAAATAAGGGCGGTTCATAATCCGCTCAGGCCCGAAAGACCCCTTGTAGAGATAAAGACTACTGCAGAGGTGCTTGCTGAAAAAGATGAGGAATCTGTCCTTGAGGAGCAGGTTCTTGACCCGAAGGATGCTCCGCAGTTCGCAGCAGAAAGACTCGGGTTCCGGTGTCCCAGATGTGGCTTTATTTCCGCTTATACAGAGACGGTATGCCCAAACTGCAACGCGCCAAAGACGCAGGTTTCGCAGACCGGACCCTTTGGTGACGTTTTCAATGTTCTTGGGGCTGCATTTGGAGTCCAGAATAACACCGACAGGGTTACATCAACGAGAAGAGTAGGCGACAAGGAGGAAGTTGTTATTTATGAACGGGCTGGCGACAAGATCAGGGTACTTGATGAACGGGCTCTGGAGAAGAAGAGAAAGCTAGAAAAGAGGAGCCCAAGCAAGGTTATAGTCCCTTTGGACAGGAACCCCTTCGTGCTTGCTACAGGAGCGAGCGAAACTGAATTATTGGGCGACGTGCGCCATGATCCGTACGGTGGCCATCCGCATCTTGGCACACTTCCTTATGAGAGGGTAGTTGCAGGATCGATACATGATGCCCATCAGGGGGTTCTCTTCATAGATGAAATAAGCCATCTTGGATATATACAGAGATATATACTTACAGCAATGCAGGAAAAGGTTTTTCCCATCACGGGGAGGAATCCACAGAGTGCAGGGGCAAGCGTCAGAATGGACAAGGTTCCATGTAATTTCATACTCGTTGCAGCATGCAACATCAACGATCTTCAGTATATATTGAGTCCACTGAGATCCAGGATACTCGGCAGCGGTTACGAGGTACTAATGGATACTACCATCCCAGATACACCAGAGAACAGGGGAAAATATATACAGTTTATAAGCCAGGAAATCACGTCAGACGGCAAGATACCGCACATGGAAATTTCAGCATGCGAACTTGTAACTGAGGAGGGAAAGAGAAGGGCAAAGGAAGTTGATCACAGGGATAATTCTCTCACGCTGAGGCTCAGGGAGCTTGGCGGCCTGATCAGGGCAGCCGGCGATATCGCAAAGACAGAAGGATCTAGGCTCATCACCACTTCCCACATGAAGGAAGCACTTAAGATTTACATTCCAGTAGAGGAAAAAATCAAGAAAGTATATGGCAACATGGGAGCTGCATACGATATAGAGAATTCGCTATCACAGAAAGGCAACCAGTACGAGATGACATATCACAATTACAACGAAGACAGGTCATATCTTTAGCCTGTCTGCCAGGCTGTTTATCTCGTGCGCGATTTCGAAGTCCTTCTCGGATATTCCGCCCTCATCATGTGTAACTGATTCTATTACAACCCTGTCGTAATAGACGCAAATATCAGGGTGGTGGTTTACCCTTTCAGCTATGTTTTCAATGTCTTTCATGAACCTCAAAGCAACCTTGAAGCTGCCAAACTGCACTTCTCTGTAAAGCTTGCCTTCCCTGACTTCCCAGCCTTTAAGCCTGGCAAGCCCAGTTTTTATTTCTTGATCCTGCATCAGCGTCATCCGAGATACACCAGCAGGGTCGATTGATGATTCATAAAGCGTCCTGTCAAGGTTTGAATACTGTGCAACTGACTTTTTCCTAAAAACATAAACGTAACTTTGATTAGCAGGGACGTATAAAAATATTGTTCTTACGATATGACCATCTATTGAATCCTTTCATCTGGGCGCATAAAGCATTAAATCAGACATGTCCAAATCAGGAGTTTCTCGTTGCTATTGACGATCAATGGTTTAATGGCTTCTAACGGCTTTCAAAGTTTCAGCTCTACGACGCACTTCCTGTCTCCGGTTGAAAATTTCTCTTTTATTTTGAAATCTTCTCCGACCACTCCCTTAACGATGTTCATTCCAAGTGAACCGCAGATTGCGCCTGCATTTTCCTTTGCAAGGTCATAGAATATGCAGTTGTACCTTACGATCTTGGCCGATCCGCCTTCGACCACGAGTCTCGCTGAATAACCCATCTTATTAAGCGACTCCACGAACAAGCGGAGCTTGTCAAGCCTGTTTTCTTCATTCGTTCCATCATCAAGCTTCAGGTCATTGACGGCGTAGTTCTTCACAAGCTTCTCTGCCACGCCGGCAAGAAGCCTGTTTAGTGTTTCGTCACCCATCTCTCCCCTGATTTCATTCATGAGCAGGGAAGCAAGGGCAGCATATCTCTTTGGAAAGAGATCCATTCCCTTCTCGGTAAGGTCAAAGACCTTCTTTGGCCTGCCCGCCTGGGCATGTCTGAAGTCGCACTTGACATATCCTTTCGAAATGAGCGAATCCATGTGCTCCTTTACCGCATTCTTGTTTATGCCCAGCAACTCAGACAGGTCTTCCATCGACTTCGAACTGTAACTTAGTTCCTGCAGAATTCTACCTCTAACCGGCCCAAAGAGCTCCGTTAGTGACTTGTCAACAGGATATTCTTCCAACATTTTTACTACGAAGATACAATACTGGATAGTATTTATAATTTAGTCACTTTAAACATTAAAAAGTGTTTAAATAGGATTATCGCATCCCAGACTGTATATGACAACACTCGAAGTGAAGAATCTTGCAGCTTCAATAAACGGCAAACAGATACTGAAGGACGTTTCCTTCACCATGCATGGTGGGGAAATACACGCTCTTATGGGGCCTAATGGGGCCGGGAAGAGCACGCTGGGTTACGTTATGATAGGTCATCCTGACTACGTTGTTACTCATGGATCCATTAAACTGGACGGGGTCGAGCTTATTGACAAGCTTCCGGAAGAGAGGGCGAAAGCCGGTCTTTTCCTTGCCTACCAGACACCGGTAGCAGTCCAGGGAGTCAAGCTTTCAACTTTCCTCAGAATGGCATACAACCAGTTACATCCAGATTCAAAGATGAAGATACAGGACTTTTACGATGAGCTGAAGAGGAACCTCAACAAGGTTGGTCTTGACGAGACATTCATGTCAAGATCGGTTAACGAGGGGTTTTCCGGAGGAGAGAGAAAGCGTGTTGAAATATTGCAGATGATGATGCTCAAGCCGAGATTTGTCATCTTAGACGAAATTGACTCCGGCCTGGATGTTGATGCCCTGAAAATGGTAGCAGAAGAGATCAAGAAATACTTTTCAGATCAGGTTGGATTCCTTATTATTACGCATTACCAGAGAATACTGAAGAACATTGAGCCGGGATTTGTCCATATACTGGTTGATGGCAAAGTGGTAATGGAAGGCGGAAACGATATATCGCTGCGCATAGAAGAAGATGGTTATGACTGGATAAGAGGTGCATGAAATGGTTGTAGAATATTCAAGAGAAGAGGAACTGGAACGTTTGGTACATGAACTGAAGACCGTAAAGACATCAGACTGGGAATTCCACGATAAGGATAACTCCGTCTATTCAACGGGAAAGGGTCTCAACAAGAAGGTTGTAGAGGAGATTTCAGAGATAAAGAAGGAACCCGACTGGATGAGACGTCTTCGCCTGAAGGCTCTCGAGATCTTTGAATCAAAGCCTGTGCCTACCTGGGGACCTGATCTTTCAGGAATAGACTGGGAGAACACATCATATTACAACAGGCCGGATGAGCGCAAGACCAATAACTGGGACGACGTCCCTGACCAGATAAAGGATACCTTCACCAAGCTCGGCATTCCGGAGATGGAGCAGAAATACCTCGCCGGTTCCGTAGCTCAGTATGACAGCGAAGGGGTATACCATAACCTAAAGAAGGTATGGGAAGACAAGGGCGTAGTCTTCATGGATCTTGACTCAGCTGTACAGAAGTATCCGGATCTTGTGAAGGATTATTACTGCAGGGCAGTTCCGGCAAGCGACAATAAATTTGCTGCACTGAACGGGGCAGTATGGAGCGGCGGATCTTTCCTCTATGTCCCGAAAGGTGTCCAGATAGACATGCCTCTCCAGACATACTTCAGGATGAACGGCGAGTCAACCGGGCAGTTTGAGCACACCATTGTGGTGGCGGACGAAGGGTCGAAGGTCCACTATATAGAAGGATGCACTGCGCCGAGATATGAGAAGAACTCGCTTCACAGTGCAATAGTTGAAATTTACGTCAAGAAGAATGCAAAGGCAAGATATACAAGCGTCCAGAACTGGTCCAAGAGCGTATACAACATGCCAACAAAGAGGTCATGGGTCGACGAGAACGCGAACATGGAATGGGTCGGCGGATCTCTTGGATCGAAGGTTACCATGCTCTATCCATCATCATACCTCAGGGGTCCAAGGGCAACAGCTTCCAACCTAAACATATCGCTCGCAGGTCCGGGTACAGTGAAAGATACAGGCGCAAAGGCAATCCACCTTGCCCCGTACACGCAATCGAAGATCGTGGCAAAGAGTATAAGCATTGAAGACGGAAAGGCCATTTATCGCGGTCTTCTGAGGATCAACAAAGGTGCTACAGACGCAAAGAGTCGGGTGCAGTGTGATGCCCTTCTGATCAATGACGAGTCGGCTTCTCTGACATTCCCGCATGATGAGATATATGATCCGACCGCCACATTCTCGCATGAAGCATCCGTGGGAAGGATAGGTACAGAGGAACTCACCTATCTCAGATCACGCGGCTTAACAGAGGACGAGGCATCCTCAATGATAGTTCTAGGCTTCCTTGACGACGTGATGCGAGAAATCCCGATGGAATTCGCGGTGGAAATGAACAGGCTCATCAAGCTTGAAATGAACAAGTTAGGCGCCGTAGGATGATCCAATGGAAGAGTACGAGGACGTAATAAAGAAAAGATTCAACGACACTTCCTTCGAATATAGAGCTAGGGCCTTCAGGGAATTCCTGAGGAGCCCGATCCGTACATTCAAGGAAAGTCCCACCGTGAAGGACTACGTTGAGATCGGTGACGGGGAGCTCGAAAGCATGTTCATCGAGTCAGATGCTGGCGTTTCTGGAAATCCTGTATTTTCGGATAGTGCTCAGATACGGTTTGTAGACGACCGGCTCCTGGCGGTCTCAGAGAAGCTCAAACAGAAGGGGGTGCTTGTCTTTGACTATGTTAGCGCGGTATCTGGCGGCAATGCAGAGATAAAGCAATTCCTGAACTCGTACATAGGGTCAGACAGGGAAGAATTCCTTATAAATTCCGCATGGAAGAATGGTTTTGTCATTTATGTTCCAGCAGGAATAAGGGGTCTGGCAATAGATATTGAGTCCTTCTCTGATGCTTCGCAACAGATTGCTGCGAAGAACATAATTGTGTGCGGTGACGATTCTTCCGTTTCAATAAACGACGTCTACAGGTCCTATGGAGCAGGTAACGGCGTTCATGGAAAGACCGTATACTTATACATAGGAAAGCGATCGACTCTGAAGTACAATTATCTTCAGGAGAAAGAGAGAGGAATCCTGGACATAGCGTTTGTTAAGTCATTTCTCTCTGAATTTGCAGATTTTACCTTCTATCATGTGAACAGGGGTGCCTCGAGGACATTGTTTTCCAACACATCCTATATGGAGGGAGAAGGTTCAAGCTTCAAGACATTCGGTGTGAGTTACAGCGATGGCGACCAGAAGTTCGACATCAGGGACAGCAGTTTCCAGACCGGAATTGCAAGCTCAGCCGACATTAAGGTCAGGGGGGTCGTCAAGGGCAAGAGCCTTACGATCCACAGGGGCAACATAGACATCGAGGAAAAGAGCATAAAATCAACCGGCTTTTACGATTCAAGGATTCTACTCCTCTCGAAGGATGGATACGCAAACAGCAAGCCAGGACTAATCATAAGAAATAACAACACGAAGTCCAAGCATGCATCTTCGATCAGCAGCCTGGACCGCGATCAGGTCTTCTACCTGAGATCCAGGGGCATTCCGGAGTCGGTTGCACGCAGCATGCTTACTGAGGGTTTTCTCCTCGCGAACCTCGAAAACGCGTCAAGCGAAATACTTATTGATAAGGTTCACGCTTACTCCGAGGAGATAATTCGTGAGAGTGAACCCTGAGAAGCTGAGAAAAGATTTTCCAATTTTTTCCTATAATCCAGACCTGGTCTATCTTGACAACGCGGCGACAACGCAGAAACCATCATCTGTCATACAAGCGGTATCCGATTATTATTCCACCGTGAACAGCAACGTGCATCGTGGCGTTTACAAAATCTCTGAAGAGGCAACGGAGATGTATGAAGGCTCGAGGAAAAAGGTATCAGAATTTATCGGTGCCAGGGAACCTTCGGAGATAGTGTTTGTGAGAAATACGACCGAGGCCATCAACCTGCTTTCCTATACCCTAGGAAGGAAGCTGAAAAAAGGTGACGAGGTTCTCCTCACTGAGATGGAGCATCACTCCAACCTAATACCTTGGTATTTTCTCCGCGATGCCGGAATTGTAATCAGGTTCGCCAGAATGAAGGACGACTTCACCCTTGATTACGAGGATTTCCAGAAAAAGCTGAATGCAAAAACGGCCATTGCCTCTTTCACAGAAGTTTCAAACGTCCTCGGTACTATTAATGATGTCAAGAACCTCAGCAGCATGTGCAGAGATAACGGTACCATATCAATAGTGGACGGCGCACAATCGGTTCCGCACATGCCCGTCAACGTATCAAAGATAGGGTGTGACTACCTGGCATTCTCGGGTCACAAGATGCTTGCCCCCGCAGGCATCGGTGTCCTGTATGGCCGCAAAGAATTGCTTGATGAAATGCATCCGTTCCTTGGCGGGGGTGAAATGATCGGTGAAGTCAGCTACAACAGTGCAACCTGGGCGGACGTGCCATGGAAATTCGAGGCAGGAACACAGAACGTCGAAGGAGCGGTGGGACTTTCCGCTGCCATCGATTACCTGAAGGCAATCGGAATGGACTCTATCCGGAGCCATGAACGATCCATGATTGATCACATCTTTAACGTTATGAACTCCGTCGAGAACCTGAGGCAGTTTGGTCCACTAGATTCTGATAACCGAGGTGGTGTATTCAGCTTCAACATAGGCGATGTCAAGCCGTTTGACCTTCTCAACCAGTCGACGACGAAATTCGCGATATCGCACTCGATCCATCCTCATGATGTCGCAGCGTTCCTGGACAGGAGTAACATTGCGGTCAGGTCCGGGCATCACTGTGCCATGCCCCTAATGGGAAGAATTGGTGTTTCCTCCACGGCGAGGGTATCTCCTTACATATATAACGATGAAGCAGAACTTGATTTATTCTTCGATGCACTTTCAAAATGCAGGAAGGAGCTGGCAAGATGAATGATGATGTCAACATCGAAGTCCTGTTGGATCATTACAGGTCGCCCAGAAACTATGGAAGCATTGAGAACCCCACTGAGCAGATCACCGAACACAACCCGTTGTGCGGGGACACAGTTCACTTCTCGCTTAAGGTGGCGGATGGTAGGATCATAGACATAAAATTTGTCGGGCAGGGATGTTCAATAAGCCAGGGGGCGGCATCTATCCTGACTGAACTGGTCAAGGGTAAGACCGCCGCTGAATCCAAAGCCATTAGCGAGGAGGATTTTCTTAAGATACTTGGGATACGCCTTGGGCCAAACAGGGAAAAGTGCGCTCTTCTCTCTCTCAATGCATTGAAGAAGTGCCTGGTATCAAATAATTTGTGATTTATTTTCTGAGCGCTAGAGGAATAGCTTCATTATATCAAGATCATAAAGCATTCCGTTAGGTTTTCCGTTTGCGTTTAAAACCGGGATCTGGTTGAAGTTTCCATTCAGCAGGATTTGTATTGCGTCCTTCAGCTTTGATGTTCTGTAAGTAACCTTTGGTTCTCTGACCATTACCTCAGATAACGGCGTCGAAGGAATCTCTACCATGTTCTTCTGCACTGCGTACTGGACAAAGTTCCGCATTCCGGTCCAGCTCCAGGGATCCTCATCCTCGTCCATGCCCCGTTCTGATGAGACAAGGTCCCTTCTGACGTTTATCTTGTCAAAAATATCCCTGTCGGTGATCAGGCCGATCATCTTTCCATCCTCGTCTATGACCACATAGACAAAGATAGATGATATGGTCATCACATTGAACATTACCTTAAGGGGTGTTTTCTCCCATATTGGGATTACTTTTTCGTAAGGTACCTCGGATATCTTTTTTTCACCATACTTTTCCTGGGCAAGCTTTAGAAGATTCTGTGGGGTCAGGATTCCAACCACCTTGTTGTCACCATTCACTACCGCAATGTGACGCTTACCCTGTTCAACCATCTGTCTTGCAGCGACTGCAACCTCTTCATCCTCCCTGACTGGCACGGGCGACCTCATTACCATTGCGGTCTGGGTTTCCTCGTGATCCCTGAAAATATCCCTCCTGCTTATGACACCGGCATACTTTCCATTTCCATTTACAACCGGCATTCCTGTCAGGCCAATCTTTGTGAGGGTCTTTACGACGGATTCGACGTTCCCGGGTACTGTGCAAACGACAGGATTCTTTGTCATAACGCTAGATACAGTTGGCATCCGAACCTCATAATTATCAGATATTAAAGCATTCGCGGTTACAAGTATGTCATAAC
>JBMFWM010000030.1:0-21130 GCA_049965275.1 Thermoplasmata archaeon
TCCATTAAGATAAATGGTAAAAATAGTTAAAAACCTAAGCTAAACAAGTACCAATTTTCTTATCGCAGCCATTGAGAAGTATCCTATCTCATTCGATGAAGTCATTTGGAGTAATTTCATTTCATAATGGATAGGGATTATGGTATTTGGACATTAAGTGGAAAAAGAAATTGAATCTAATAAAATGTAACTCTGGAGAGATAAAATATAAGTGGGGAAGGGAACAATATTAATCTAAATGGATAATAACAGCTCAATGAGAATTACTCAAACCTATGTTGCTGGAGCCATTTTTATTAACGCTTCGAAATTTGTTATTGCAGTTGATTGGATCCAGAATAATCTTTCTGGTTAACTGACGAGTTTGGAAGATTCACAGTAAAACATGGAATATGAAATGAGTAAATAATTATAGATACGGCACATCTTGTGCGATGTTCCAAAAAATAGACTGCATTCGATTTCACGTGCCTGACCTCGATGAAGCATTAATTTTCTACCGGGAAAAACTGGGGTTGAAACTGGTCTGGAGGATGGGGAATAGTGAGGCGGGATTGAAGATAGGGGATTCTGATACAGAACTGGTTCTAGTGACAGAAGAACTCGGACAGCCTGAGATAGACTTCATGGTCGATTCTGTTTATTCTGCATCAGAGAAGCTTAAGAATATAGGTGGGAAATTATTGGTTAAGCCTTTTGAAATTAAGATAGGAAAATGTTCAGTTGTGGAAGATCCATGGAACAACAGGTTCGTAATCTTAGATCGATCAAAAGGTTTCTTGAAAGTCGATGAAAATAAGAATGTAATATAAGAGTCGGGCAAATCCAGAAGTATTTTCCATTCCTCAAATCCTCAAATTACTGGGATCTGGGTTCTCTAAACCTAGCTTAAACAGTTAATTTGTGACCAAAGTGTTGCGCCTTATAACCCCTTCACAAATAGATTTTGAGTTGGACTTTGTTAAAAAAGCCCCAAAGTAAGTTTTTTTTTGCATAACTTAGGGGAGAATGTGACTTGCAATTGGACCAACAACATCGAATAGTCGGTGAGAAATCGTGATCTTGAATGTAGGCCGGGACCGGGAATTGAACCCGGGTCCGGGGATCCACAGTCCCCAAGGATATCCACTACCCCATCCCGGCCATGCAGAGACGGAATAATGGCAAGCTTAATTAGGTTTTTTTGCTTGAGTTTCTACTCTTAGCGCAATAATCAAAGCTTCCATATCGTGCAGATTTTCCTTGTGGTGAGCATATATCCTGGGCACACTAATCAATACCTTTGCCTGAAAGAAGACGTCTCCGATTTCATCATACTGCTTTTCAATGAAGTCTTTTGTCTTCATGTTGTGAATTGAATATATGGTTGAAGCGTGTGCTGCTGCAGCCATGATGAAAGGAAGATCGGCATGCTTCCTGACAGAGCCGAATGGAGGGTTCATCAGCACTGTGTCAACCTTCCTGCTGAATGTGGTTATATTAGATGTTTCAACCGTAACTGGAAGACCTTTGCAATTTTCTTTGCACAGTGTAGTCATAGAAAGATCCGAGTCAATGGCATAAACATGACTGGCACCCATGATGGCGGCACCGAACGCAAGTACGCCGTTCCCGCACCCCAGATCTGCTACAGTTTTTCCCTTTATATCGCCATTCTGGAAAGCCAGATAAACGAGCATGGACGCGATATGAGAATCGGTCAAATATTGCTCCAGATCGTTATTGTATTCAGTTGGATAAGCCAGTTTCTGAATAAGAATCTCCAGCTTCTTCCTGCTGGGATATTCTCTATTGGTGGTTTTCGACACTAAGATCTACAATTTCCTTTGCCTTCTTCATGGATTCGATGCTGTCCATTCCACGCTGCATGAAAATCTTCTGTATCTTGCGCATTGCACGCTGCCTCTTCCAGGTTCCGCGTTCGTGCGTTGCCATGACAACATACGCGGCAATTTCCCTGTCTACGTTTATACCAAAGCGTTCGCGCAACTTAATCTGCCAGACCGGGATGAGAACATTTGGCAACTCCCTCAGAGATTCAGAAGCTCTCTTCTCTCGGATAGTATCCTGCAGATTCTTGCCCTTCTGATCCTTGTCTGTCATTATCATAGTAAGTCAAAGTACCTTATAACTCTTTTTCATATGTGCATCATCGTTAGCTATAATATATTTGGAGATCCTGCCTGAGTTCTCTAAGGAAATTGTGTTTATTGCTGGTGGGATTTAGAGAGAAGATCTAGGAGGCATCGACTTATTAAGAGTGAGGAGAATAGCTTTGGCTGTGTGCAGTCTGTTCTCAGCCTGCCTGAAAGCAATGCTTTTCGACCCATCTATTACGGAAGCAGAGACCTCGAGTCCACGATGTGCCGGCAGACAGTGCATGAAAATTGCAGTATTCTTTGCCTTTGCCATAAGGGAATCATTGACCTGAAAGCCGGCAAATTGTTTTTCCTTCTCCTTCTTTTCGGCCTCCTCTCCCATCGATATCCACACATCTGTGTATACTGCATCAGCATTCTCCACAGCTTCCTGAGGGCTGTCAAGAACCTCAACTTTTGAACCATTAGTTTTAGCCGTTTCTTTTGATCTTTGGACAATGGCCGGATCGGGTTTATGGCCCTGAGGAGAGGCCACACTTACATCCACTCCGAGAATGGAAGCCCCCGCTACGAGTGAATTGGCCATGTTATTGCCGTCGCCTACGTAGGCAAGCTTGAGCCCTCTCAACTTCCCGAATTTTTCCTTCATAGTCATGAAATCAGCTACAATCTGGACAGGGTGCTCCTTGTTGTCAAGTGCATTTATTACCGGAACAGATGCATTCCTGGCGAGTTCTGCAACGTTCTCGCTGCTGTATGCCCTGTAAGAGATGAAGTCTACAAAACCAGATAGGACTTTTGCGGTATCCGCAATGGTTTCACCGCGACCAACCTGCATGTCGTTTGGGTTAAGGTATATCGCATGTCCACCAAGCTGCTCTATTGCAGTCTCAAGAGAAACTCGTGTTCTTGTGCTCTGTTTTTCAAAAATCATTCCAAGTATGTGCCTTGCGAGGACAGGTTCATAGTCATATCTTCTTTTCTTTAGATTTATGGAAAGATCAATTATCTGTTCAAGGTCATCCTTCATGTCAAACGCTGAAAGCAGATCCCTCTTCATCATGATCACCTGAGAAGAGTTGGCACGTCGTCTGGATAGTCAGCCACCTTAACACCAGCTTCAGAGAATGCCTTTATCTTGGACTCTGCAGTGCCGACGCCTCTTTCAATTATGGCGCCTGCATGTCCCATCCTCTTCCCCTTGGGCGCACTTCTGCCGGTTATGTAGGCAACAACTTTCTTTGACTTGTCCCCATGCTCAACTATGTATCTTGCAGCCTTCTCCTCGTTGTTACCACCAATCTCTCCGACAAGAACAATCCTCTTGGTTGCTGGATCTTCGTAGAACAACTTGAGTGCGTCTATGAACGTCATTCCAACAACCGGGTCTCCTCCCAGCCCAACTACGGTGGTTTCGCCGAGTCCGCTCTGCGTTATGGCGTTTACAATCTCATAAGTAAGTGTCCCGCTTCTTGATGCCACTGCAACATCCCCTTTTCTGAAAATCTGGTTCGGCATAATACCAATCTTTGAGACGCTAGGCCTGGTTGCTCCCGGGCCATTTGGACCAAGCAGACGGATTCCGCGAACTTTTGTCTGGTGGAATATTTCAAGTGTATCGTGGAAGGGCACGTGTTCTGTCAGTATATAGATGAGCTTGATACCGGCATCAATTGCCTCATAAGCTGCATCCTTCACGTACGGTGCCGGCACCGATATCATAGTGGCATTTGCGCCTGTGCTGATTGCATCCATTACGCTGTCAAATACAGGAATACCATTGTGCAGCGTTCCCTTCTTTCCGGGAGAGACGCCGGCTACAACCTTTGTTCCAAACTTAACCATTTCTCCCGCATGAAATGATCCCTGATGACCGGTAATTCCCTGAACTACAACTTTTGTGTTTTCGTCAATTATGTATCCCATTATTTCACCTTCACGTAGGTTACAACCTTCTCAATTGCTTTCATCATTTCCGAAAATGCATCTATCCCATTATCTGTAAGGATTTTTCTCCCTTCATCTTCACGAACTCCGCTGAGCCGCACGACCATAGGCTGCTTGATATTGTATTTCTTTTTTGCCTCAACTATCCCTGCTGCAACTGTATCGCACTTTGTAACACCGCCAAAGATGTTAACAAGTATTGCTTCAGGCTTTGCTTTCAGAACAAGATCGAAGGCATTTACAACGATCTCCGTTGAGTCAGTCCCTCCCAAATCAAGGAAGTTTCTCGGTTTTCCGTTATGGAGCGTCAGAGCATCCAGTGTAGCCATTGTTAGGCCTGCACCATTTGCAATAACACCTATCTTGCCATCCAGCTCAACGAATGCATACCCCTTCTCGTTTGCTTCTCTTTCGAGTGGCGTCTTCTCCGGGTCCTCGTTGTTAAGGTCTTTGTGCCTGAATAGTGAATCGTTATCCACAACAACTTTTGAATCTGCAGCAACAAGCTTTCCATCTCCGGTTTGAACAAGTGGATTTATCTCTACAAGTTCACAGTCATATTCTATGAATAGTTGGTACATCTGCTGCAGTATTTTTGAGAACTGTGCTGCAAGGTCCTTATCAAATCCCATGAATGAACTTGCTTCCTTCCCCAGGAACGCTGAATAACCAAGAAGCGGGTCGATGTTCTTCCTGAAAATCTTGTCGTCAGGAACCGATTCGATCTCGACTCCACCGCTTGGGCTGGCGATCATTACAGGTGCCCTGTCTGCACGGTTGAGTGCGATGCTCACGTAATATTCCTTTTTAATATCAAGCATCTGCTCGATCAATAGTTGCTTCACAGTGTAATCACGGATTTTTGATCCAAGTAGCTCAGTGACTGCAGGAACCAAGTCCTCTGGCTTCCTTGCAAATTTTATTCCGCCGGATTTGCCTCTTCCGCCTAGCAAAATCTGTGACTTTACAACGACCGGATGCTCGTATTTCTTGAGCTCATCTTTGTTTTCAACAACGTAACCTTCCGGGACTGGTATGTTATAACGGCCAAAAAGCTGCTTTCCCTGGTATTCGTATAAATTCAATAAATCACCTGGCGGGTATCTTTGGAAAGCATAATAATCTTACCCGAAAGCCAGATGAAAGCGCTCATGCGCAATAATGTAAAAGTTGAAAACGGAAAAAATATAAAAATAAGTCGTGGTGCCTAGTAAGGTGGCATTCCACCCATACCGCCCATGCCACCCATTCCGCCAGGAGCGCCACCGGGGGATTCTCCACCGCTGGTCTTTTTGCTTGCGATTACATCATCTATCCTGAGTATCATGGTTGCAACCTCTAGTGCACCCTCAAATGCGCGCTGCTTCACTCTGAGCGGATCGTATACGCCACGCTTGATTGAGTCGCTGACCTTGTTCTCAAGTACATCTATTCCGTAATTCTTGTTTCCCTTTTCATGCTCAGATTTCAGCTGGATTAGTGTATTTATCGGATCCATACCTGCATTCTCGGCCAGTGTTCTGGGTATAACCTCAAGCGCCCTCGCGAATGCTTCGATTGCAAGTTGCTCCCTGCCGCCTACCTTATTCGCGAACGATCTGACCCTCATTGCCAGCTCAGCTTCTATGGCTCCTCCTCCAGGAAGTACCTTCGAATCCTCTTTTGTTATTGCAACCACCCTGATTGCATCATTAAGGCTTCTCTCTATCTCAGATACAACGTGCTCAGTTGAACCTCTTATCAGGATGCTTACAGCCTTTGGGTTTGCACATCCTGTTACGAAGGTCATCCTGTCATCGCCTATCTTCCGCTCTTCCACCTGCTCAGCCTTACCAAGCATGCTCTCTGTAAGATCATCGAGGTTTGTAACTATCTTGGCACCAGTTGCCTTGGCGAGTTTTTCCATATCGCTCTTCTTGACACGCCTTACAGCATAGATTCCTTCCTTTGCAAGATAATGCTGTGCGAGATCATCTATGCCTTTCTGGGACATCAGCACATTTGCCTTACTTTTCTTGACCTTTTCAACCATCTTCTTGAAAGTCTCAGATTCCTGGTCCAGGAAGTCATGAATCCTCGAAGGATCTGTGATCTGTACCTTTGCCTCTATCTCGGTCTTCTTAATCTCGAGCGCAGAATCCACCAGTGCAATCTTTGCGTTCTTGACGACAGAAGGCATCTTCGGGTGAACTCTCTCCTTGTCGATAACCAGTCCGTTGATAAGCGAAGTGTCGCTGGTACTCCCGCCGTTCTTCTTGTCTACCTTAATATTCGACGCATCAACCGTGAATTTCCCGTTCTTTTCCTCTGCAACAAGATCCACTGCCTTAACAACTAGTTGAGCAAGCATTTCATTTGAGAAATCTGCATTCTTGCCTGCCAACGCCGTTTCTGCAACTTTCATCAAAGACTTGTCATCCTTAGCGCTGATTGCCAGCTGCTCGAGATATTTCTTGACCTCATTCATCGCAAGTCTGTAGCCATTTGTTATGACTGTTGAATGAACTCCCTGATCGAGAAGAGACTCAGCCTGCTTCAGGAACTCTCCTGCAAGCACAACAGCACTCGTGGTACCGTCACCAACGGATACGTCCTGGGCCTTCGCAACTTCGACTATCATCTTCGCCGTAGGGTGATCAACATCCATTTCCTTTAGCACGGTTGCTCCGTCATTTGATATCACAATATCACCAATGGAATCAACCAGCATCTTGTCCATCCCTTTCGGTCCCAGCGTAGTGCGAATTGCGTCTGCAATTGCTTTTGCAGCTTCTATGTTAGACCTCTGGGCGTTTTTCCCCTGTTCTCTCTGCGTTCCTTCTTTCAATATTAGAATAGGCATTTGTCCTGAAAGCATTTGTTTAGCACCTCAATTTCTGCTACATAAATATGTTCTTCAATATAAACATTTTGGCATCTTCATTCAATTGTGCAATCTTAACAAACATATGACAGAAGCAGAATGAATTTATGAGATTTAATCTCACACATCAATGTGAGAGGCATCTCTAAGGCGACTATTTCCATTATAAGAGCCTGAGATTCTGCAAATAAATTAAGTATTCATAGAACGTAATGATATACTAAATATGTTCATCAGCGAGGTAAACTTCTTTTTGAACCGGATATGTGCGATATCGTTCACCGATAGTGACAAGCTGCTCACACTGAGCGCAAAGTATGGCTTTTCCGGTATAGCAAAATTCCGCATGAATGGCAAGTCAGGATTTTCAATAACCAACATCCCAAAGAGTCAACCGATACCAGCGGATGCACTGAAAGGATTTGCAGAACTTGGTCTCTTAGAATCTGATACCGCGTTCAAGGGCAAGTGGGACGTTGCTGACGAAGCGACCCTTTCCATGTTCCGGAATCTTTTGTCTATCCCTTCTGTAGTGATAGACAGCGTTCTAATAACCAAGGGAAAGAGGACAATAATTTTCAGATTCCATGATACTGATTTGCAAAATATATCCGCATTGCTCAGTTCGCCTAACAAGCTTCGAAATTTTTCTATAAACTTCCTTATAGAGAACAAGGACAAAAAATACTTCATAAATCACATCCCATCATCTACTGTGCTCAAGTATTACGAACTGGTTACATCTGTTCCACCTTCATCCATGAACCTGGTGGGAGACTATGTCATAGCAACTTTCGGTAACAACTGGTATCGTGAGGTAAAATACCTGCTTGAAGATGAAATCCATGCTGTCTATTACGAGAAGAGCAGCCTGATAGCAAGATCCGGCCAGCTAAAGGATATATCCACATCAGAGAAAATTTATGAGATGTCATTCCAGAACCCTATGATCACTCATGTTTTTTCAGAAACGACAAAGAAAATGGTTTCGATTCTTGGCATGCAGCAAAGGATGGTTGGCAAGAACTTCCTTATGGGGATGATAATACCCGAAGCGGTCGAAAGCGAATTCCAGGAAATACTTGGTGATCTGGCTGTTAAGTTCAAGGATTGGAAACCGATAGTTTCCTCGGTATCGAGACTGGAAGAGGCTATTTCAGGCTAGTTTTTTTTCCTTCCTGAATTCTGAGAATATCCTTCCAAGCGGGTATTCTCCTTTATCTACAAACTTTGCAATCAATGCAATGTTCGGATGAACCTTGCTGACTTCCTCATACATCCTTACGGCTATCTTGCGTAGGTCGTAATGTGCCTGTGGGGTTGAACGGAGCTCAGCGAAATGAACCAGTTCCCTGGTGTTCATGACAACATAAACAGGGTATCTGTATGCATATGGAACGCAATACTGGGCAACTTCCTGCCCATGTGAGGACCGAAGTGTTTCCCACACCACGCCGGAACGCGCCATGATATCCTTGAATTCCGAAAGCATACCCTCGTTTCTTGCTATAATTTCCGGAATATCAAAACCAGCCTTTGGTGAAAGCGGGCCCCTGATTATTGACATCATCCTGTGTCTTTGCAGATCCCGGAAAGCACCGTAATTTGTTGAGATCATGAAATGATAGGTGGGGATCTCAAACTCCCTGCCAGGCTTGTCACGCCTGCTCGCACGTCTTTCTGAAGAATTCCTGATCCATGATCTAACTGCTTGTGCTTCAATTGGGCAATATGACCCGTTGCCGACAGAAATTGCAGTGCCCATTCTCCTGATCTCTTCCTCTTCGGGATTATAACCTATCAGTTTAACGCCAGAACTGTCCAATATATCGCCTGTAAACACAGAATCATGGTCTGACGAGATCTTCGATGAAAATCCGTCCGGTGATACCGATCCGGATGTTCTGATTATTTCGGCAAACTCTCTACTAAGTTCTTCAAAGATGTCCTGGGCCAGGCGCTTTGCTTCCTGCAATCCTGAAGATCTAAGCCTCGCTATTAGGTAAGTAAATGCCCTTGCATTTCCAGATACTCCAAGATTTGTCAGAGTGGATGCTGGAAGAATGTATCTTAGATCATCCAGAGCACGCGCACGAACAGCAGTATCGTAGGCCTTTAACGCAAGCTTTCTCTCCTCCGGATCCATAGAGTCCAGATAAGCAGAAGAGCCGCTTTTTCTTGAGGTAAACATGCATCTTTCTGGTGGATACATATCCTGTATCATTTTCTTCAATGGTTCATATGTCTTTGCATACAGCGAAAACAGGCTATCACACAGATCAGTGTAGTCGAATGCAAGCTTGCCGGATAAACCTATCTTCTCAGGCTTAAGGTACAGATATCCTTCCTCAGCTTTTCTATCGTAACGAACGTAGCGGGAGGACTTTTCAATGAAGGAAAGCCCAATCCTTTGCTCTTCCATCATCTTCGTAACGACGTTTGAAACATTCTGGATTCCAAGCTGGGCATATATAAGTTCGGCGATCGACTCATCCCCGTATTCGCTGAAAACCCTGCTATAGAATTCACTACCACGATCTGGGTTGTCTGCGAACTCTTTATCGTATACATCTCTTATGTCTAGGGCAGACGCCCTGCTGTACCTTGAAATTAGGGCACCTCTATCTATGCCCCGGTTCAGGGATATAAGAAAGACATCTCTATCCCTGTTAGAGAATGCTTTTTCCTTATCTCCCATCTATCTCTTTTTCTTCTTTACTACTGCAGAGGGCTTCTTCTCAGATCCTTTGGCAGGTACAAAGTAAACATCTGTAGGACTGAATGACTGCAGGCGTTTGAACCTCGCAACTATTGGCATACCCACATACATATCATCCTGCTCGGCACCTATGAGCCTTGCCATAAAGAGAGAATCGAACCCTTCAAACTCCACGAGAACAAGATTGAAAGGTGTCTGCGGAAGAAATACCTCGCTTCCGAAGTAGCATGTAGTGTAAGAGTGAATCTTTCCCGTTGTGGGCAGCTCCACCCACTCCGTTTCAGCACCGCACATCATGCAGTGGGACCTCGGTGTGGCATACCCGTAATGGCATTTCTTGCACCTGCTCCCCATAATCTTCTTCTTTCCAAGTGCCCTGAAGAACTCCGAATCCTGGGCATAGCTGTGTATGTAATCGATCGAATACGTGGATTTGACAATAAGGGGGTCTGTGCTGTAAATTTCCGTTCCATTTTGGGATTCATCCATCTTTGCATCTGGATTTATTGTCATTTAGGCACCTCCATTATTGACACAGTGACATAAGTACCAGTTCCGGCATGGCTGTGTATCAGTCCACGTTTCGGATTGTTCAGCTGGAGCTTGTCGCTCTTGAAGTGTTTCTTTATGGTTTTCTGGAGCTGCCAGAACATGAACACACCCTGCATTATACCGGTGGCGCCTACAGGATGTCCACATGCAAGAAGACCGCCTGAAAAGTTCACAGGGACCTTCCCGTTGAGTTTAGACTTTCCTTCCTCAATAAACTGTCCTCCCTCACCGTACTTGCAGAGACCCAGATCCTCATAAGTCTGTATCTCGGAAGATGTATACGCGTCATGAAGCTCGACAGCATCGAGTTCTTTCAGCGGGTCGGTTATTCCTGCTGCCTCATACGCTTCCTTTGCTGCAGACCTGCCTGCTCTGAAAGAGTGTATTCCGGGATATTTCAGATCTCTGTAATCAGATGGCTTTTCATTGGGAAGAAGAGGTACTTTTCCAAATGGTCTGTCCGCAAGCCTCATTGTATCAGTTCCGGTTCCGATTCCTGTGATCTCTATCGGGTGCTTGGTTATCTCGAATGCTTTTTCTTCTGATGCCAGAATTGCAACAGCCGCTCCATCAGACATTGCGCAAACATCCAGCCTCGTCAGTGGATAGGATACCATCGGTGAGTTCCTGACATCCTCTACTGTAAGTTTCATCGGGCTCTGGGCATATGGATTGTTAAGTGCATTCTCATGGTTCTTTATTGAAACCTTTGCGAGCTGCTCGACCGTTGTCCCGAATTCATGCATATGCCTGACAGCCATCATAGCATAATAACCTGTATAGAAACCTCCCACAGGATAGTCGAAGTTCGTATCGCTTGCCAGGGCGATGAACTCGTTTCCTTTCCACGTATTCACATGTGACATGGATTCAAAACCATAAACTGCGCATGTATCCATCCTACCGGATGCGATTTCCTCATATCCTGTCTGGAATGAAAGGCCTCCCGTCGCGCCGCCACCTTCTACCCTCTTGCTAGGTTTTGGCGTAAGACCAAGATAATCCTGTACCATTATTCCGGACATCAACTGTCTCTGGAAGTGATCAGAGAAATAGGATGCAACCGATCCATCTATGTCATTGAGCGTCAGGTCGGCATCATTCAATGCATAGTCGAATGCTTTCTTTACTCTGAGCCTGAAATCCATATCTGGTGTTGACTTGGCAAATTTCGTAACTCCTCCAGAAACCATATACACTTTTCTGCCCTTATGCTTCATTTAAACCAAATTAGTATACTTTCAACATTTATAATACTAATTCGTGTTCGTTTTTTTTTTTGATCATAAGCAAAAAAGTATTACAACGGTACCCATTCCTTTCGGCATGAAGGCACTTTTGATAGGAGGATCAGGATTCATAGGATCAAGACTGTGCGAATCACTGGACGCTGAAAAAATCTCATATTTTTCTAGGCACAGGAATGACGTTCTTACGTCGAAGAACATTGATCATATCCAAGGATCCGTTGAGGAAACTGACAGACTTAAGGAAATAGTGAAGGACTTTGATACTATTTTCTACCTGGCAGGTGTATTTGACGAGAACGAACAGAAACATGAGACCGTGACCCTGAACGGGGTCAAAGCGGTTGTTGATGCAATAAAGAAACAGGACACAGGCCAGAAGCTAATTTTCTTTTCCGCGATAAATACCGATTACGGCGTATCAGAGTTTTTTAGGATCAGGAGAATTGCAGAGGATAATGTTGCCCTTGCGAAGGATAGCCTGACAATCAAGCTATCCAATGTGTTCGGTGATGGCGACAGGATCACAAGGGATGTTGAGATCCTTGCCAAATCCGGAGTCAGAAAAATGCCTCTTGGGAGATCGCTTGCTCCTGTAAGCGTCAACAATCTAGTCACTGCAGTAAAAGCATTCACGCAGTACAAAGGCACTATTTACATGTGCTCAAAAGAAGATGTTTCTTTCGATCGGGCAGTGAATATTGTTAGAAGCAGATTGAGGCTATCTCCCATCAAGACGATTGACAACAAGAAGAAAAACCAGAAAATTATTGCAAAGATGACTGAAAGAGTTAATCTCCCTGCCTGGAGAATTGCCGACCTTGTATTGAATTTCTATCGTGAGAATACGTCTCTATATAGAGCGGTAAAAGAACCCGATAAATACGAGGATTACCTTAAGGCAAGATACAGCTAAAGCATGACATGGCCAATGGCTTCCCTGTAAGTATGCACGCTCAGCTTCTTCAGGTACTGTACGGTGTAGTCGGTTATCATGCTGAACTCGCTTGATTTCCTGCAAGTCACAAGGAATCCGGCTGCCTTGCTCATATGAGCGCTGGATGCAAGGAGATAAGCGGCCCTGACGTCACCGGAGCTGAGCTTCTCCTTAAGGTCGAGCCATACTTCGTCTGCATGGTTTAGCATCTTTCTGTTCTCGTCGCTAAGCCTTACATTTGGATCCTCAATACCCGAGACAATCGTGTCTAGCAGGTCAAGGATCAGCCTGGTCTCATTCAGTCTCTTCCCAACGGAAACCGCCAAGCCGAGGAAGGACTCAGCCTGCCTTATCTCGGACAGGAAAGAAAAATAAGGATGATCAAGCGGTAACCTTGAATCAACAAGTTCGCAGTACTGCTCAGCTACATTTCCTTCCTCAGGCATGCATCCAGATGTGCTTTCCAGATATATTCTTTTCAGGCATAGCCCCGGGCAGATTCGAACTGCCGTCGACGGGTCCAGAGCCCGCTATGCTTGGCCACTACACCACGGGGCTTTTTCTGTCCAGGATTAAACCTGGCAGCACCGGAATCCAATGCAATCTATTTATTTTTTGCAGCAAAACTAAAGAAAAAATGTTAAACTCGGTTTAGCATCCCAAATCAGAATAAAATTGATAAGGGCAGTGTTGTTTGACATGGACGGAACGCTTCTGGACAGTGAAGGACTGTCTAGCGAGGCCACGGATTTTGGGGTTCATGCAATGACCGGGAGGCACCTCACAGAAGAAGAGAACAGGAGCCTTACCGGCAGACCTGTCAAAAAGGTTCTCGAAGAATGGTTTCCTGATAAAAGCCATTCGATATATGAAGCGGGGATTGGATATTACAGATCAAGATTAGGCGAGATTTCACCGTATCCAGGAATCAAGAAATTGCTTGATGATCTCAAGTCAAAATACCAGATGGGAATCGTCACTTCAACTCACAGGGAGCAGGCCATCGAGATACTGAGCAAAGTTGGTCTCCTTGAATATTTTCGTTTTATAATAGGCCAGGATGATACCATGATGAATAAGCCTGATCCTGAACCCGTCTTGCTCGCAATGAATCGTCTTGGAGTTTCAAGAGAAGACTGTATATTTGTTGGGGATCAACCTTATGACATAATAGCTGCTCATGAAGCTGGAATTATTGCAGCAGCAGCTACATGGGGTTCAGGAAAAAAGGATGTTCTTGAACTATACCATCCAGACTACTTCTTGGGACGCCCTGATGAACTTCTTGATCTACTCAGAACACTGCGTTGAAATAGCTTGCTTTCGCTTTTTTGGATCAGAGGGGTGCTTTCCTTGGATTACAAAGAAATTTCTTGATGATGAGAAAATCAGTCAATTGTATTCACAGGAGCAGAGTTAAATTATTTAGGATCAAAGCCCTAATGTTACTGTGAAGAACTGGAGCGGGCACATCATATTTCAGGAGAATTTCCAATGGAAGGACATTGAAAAGGCGTTTCCGGAGATATGGGAGTTATTTTCTAAGGAATCCCGGCAGAGCATAGAGGAAGTGCAGTATGACCAGGCGAATCTCTTTCTCAATATGGAAGAGATCAGGAAAAACAAGAAGCCCATGGGTTACATGAAGGACGGGGCAAAATACAGGTTTATTTTTCCTCTTGACAGAAAGGAAATCATCATTTACAGGGGAGTTCCTACTGAAACTATCAGGGAGATGACGGATCAAGTCGCAAAGATTCTCCGCAACTCCAAGCTCAAGTTCAACGTGGAATATGACAAGATGCTGTTACAGGACATAAGAGCCAGAAGAAAGTAGTAATAACCAATAAATTATATCTTATCCAGCAATCAGGTGTGGATGGTCAGCAGAATCAAGGTTGTTAATGACGTAGGTGAACTGGTATCTATTTTCCATGCTGCCGACACTGACGTGAAGAGGAAGTTGCTGATTGACCTTTCAACTGGTTGGATCACGCTGCCGAAGATCGAGGAAAGGTACGGTATAGAAGGTAAGAGGGCTCTACATTATCTCGACAAAATCAAGATGACTGAAAGCCAGTGGGTGACCGGTGAAGGCGGACCTGAAAAAGCATATCATACGTATTACACAAATGTGCAGATCAATCTTATAGGTGGAATGGAAGAATTAGCAGACATCATATACGCCACGACTATGAGCGAGAAGAAGCTTGAGGAATACGAGGCTGAAATCAAGAAAATGTTAGTCCCCGGAGAGGGTGTATTCCTTGGTGATGTGACAGACAAGCTGCAGTTTTCACAGACGCTTCTGAGAGGCGTGATAAGAAGATCTTCTTCACTTACGATAAAGGGATACAAAATCGATCTTGTTCAGGAAACCTGAGACCTTAATTGATAACAGTTCTGCGTATAGGACACAGGCCGGCAAGGGATAAGCGGATCACAACACATGTTGCACTGACTGCCAGGGCTTTCGGCGCATCTGCAATAATTATCGATCTGCATGATTCTGAAATGGAAGACACTATTCAATCCGTAGTGGAAAGATTCGGCGGTGATTTTCAGATTTCTTCCGGAATAAACTGGAGAAGATACCTTGAGGAAAGCGCAGCAGTGAAGGTTCACCTGACAATGTATGGCATTCCTGTTCAGGATTGCATCGAAAATATTCGCGAGGATGCTTCAAGGAAAGGTAATTTGATCATCACAGTGGGTGCTGAAAAAGTCCCTGGCGATCTTTACGGAGTGGCAGACTACAACGTTTCGGTGACAAACCAGCCACACAGTGAAGTCGCTGCGCTTGCCATATTCCTGGACAGGTATAATCAGGGTGCAGAACTGTCCGCAAGGTTCGAAGGGAGAATGGAAGTCATCCCAAAAGCCCGGGGAAAGGAAATCAGGAATAGGATAGGCAACAGCATAACAACTAAAAAGCCAAAAAGAAAGGATTAAAAATGCAGTTGCCCTAACGTAGAATCCTAGTGCCGCCGTAGCTCAGTGGTAGAGCACCCGGCTGTTAACCGGGCGGTCGTCGGTTCGATCCCGACCAGCGGCGTAGGGGCCGTAGCTCAGCCTGGCAGAGCGCCTGGCTCATAACCAGGTGGCCGTCGGTTCAAACCCGACCGGCCCCATATCTTATTAAGTCTAAACAATAAATAAGATTGCGTAGTTATGAAGTTTCTTGAGATATGTTTTTAGGGATCTCTTTTCCTTATTTACTAATCTCCAGTAAATACAGTTTCCTCCTGAACGAAACAAATTTTGTTCCCGAACGGGTCCTTCAGGTAGAATGAAGTTTCTCCCCATGGCCTTGTCCCAATCTCATCTAATATTATAGCCCCCAATGCCTGTGCTCTTCTAAAGACAACATTGAGATTCTTGACTGAGAAATATATGTGATCTGGATTTGGCGGAAGATCGAAATTGTCCCCATCTCTCCTTGGATCAAAGCAGGCAAGTATTGTACCGCCACATTGGAAATAATGCCTTCCAGGAGACACTCGCTTTCCCTCCATGTTTAATAATGCGGAGTAGAATTTCTGAGCCTTATCTATGTCATTTACAGGAAGTATGACCCTGAAGAGTCTGGGAATATAACCATCCAGACCGGTAACCGGCATAGATACATCTATCATTTTCTGCTTATAAGTATTTCTTTAATCGACTGCCCCTTTTGTTATATTTCTATCAGGTTTCAATTAAATCACAAAAGTGCCAAGATCCCGAAGATGATGATGAAAACCATGCTTGCCCAGTAAGCTATCTCTCCTTTTCGAGAAGTGGCATAATCACTCATTATGGATCTGTTTCTGGCAATCATTCCCATTAATATGCCCGGCCCGATCAGAACGAACACAAAAACAACAAGCAGGTTAAGCACAGTGTTTATTAACATTGTTGCGGGGATGATTAAAGCTATTATGACTGCAGGAAAACTTTCCAGAATGTAGACTATGGATGATTTCTTTCTTTTTATCCCCAGGGCTTCCATGAACCCCCAGGCACTTCCTAGTGATATCACTACGAGAGCCAGAAAGGCCGCTCCTATGAGACCAATGCCAAACAGATAAGGTGAATAAACCCCGGCAATCGCAGACAGCCCGTTTGATAATTCCGGGATTGATGCAAAATTAGTATTCGGATTTATGCCGCTCATTGCCATCTCAACAATGACCATCAGCATTTCTGACACAACTGCACCTAAAAGCGTCTCAATTCTCATAGATTTCAGTGCTGCTATCTTCAAACCGGAAAACTTCCCATCTTTCAAATCACCGAAAATATCCTTGTCTGTGCTGATCCTTCTTATGTGTGATACCTTTTCTGCAGTCGCTGAAGCTTGGAAGAACAACATAAACGGCATTATGACGGCTCCTACGTTAACAGCAAGAATAAACAGGAAATCTGGCGAAGGAACTATGTATACTGGATTGTAAGGCTTGATCCCTCTCACAAAAAGGGTGGCTAAAAAAGCTACTATTAGGGAAGCGGATATTAAGACCAGGATTGATTGAGTAACCCCATATTTTCTCCGTATTACCAGCGCTAGATGTATAAGGTAGAATATGGGAAGTGAGAAAATAATTGGCATGCCGAAAAAAGAGAGCCCAATCGCTATGCCAAGATACTCTATTATGTACGTCAGCACATCGGTAAGCACCATGGGTAGTGTAGTAATAATTGCAATATTATGCGAATAATTATCACGAATAACTTCTCCAAGACCTTTTTCCGTTGCAACGCCAATCCTGCCGGATGTTTCCTGGACCAGATAAAGCGGGATGATAAGAAGTATCATGAACCAGACAAGGCCATACTTGAATATTGCGCCCGTTTCGGCAGCACCAATGGTACTGCTCGCATCCATATCGGCCATCATTACAAGCCATGCAGGTCCAAAGAACCTTATGTAGTTCCTCAAAGTTCCTTTTTTTGGCAAGTTTTTCCTAAAGAGAATTAGATAAGCCTAAATAAGCACATATCCAGAAACATAATGCACTCACTACTGAGCATGCATAATGTGATAATGCAGATAGCTGGGCACATCATTCTAAATTAGATGAGTAAGTTGATTCGCTGGTGCATTGTTGCCTGTAAATTTAATCTATTCATCGAATCAGCTGCATGGAATACAGAAGGGTATCTACGATATCGGACAAAACATCTTAATTCAAATTGGACAAACATTTCTCTAAATGCACCACAAACAACAAATAACCTTACCTTCTCGGCTGTGAGTCTGTATGAAAACTCGATGCAATAATTTCTTTAAAAGCTTCCGGAGTGCTGGTCGCTATGCTTTGAGGGGTGATCCCACCTTTATTGCTCTGGGGGGATGCCTATCTGCATCAAATTCTTCAATTGCTAACCGGTGTGAACGTTGAAAATATCTGATGGTTTTAGAAGACTTGACAGGAAATGCGTAATAGCAATACTTCTGCGGGGAGGTATTTTCGATCTCATGGTAAGAACGGAAGAGACTATACCTGCCTATGTTTTTTCTAACTCAGGTTCTACCTATTTGCAACTATTTTTCCAGAAAGGAATTTCCAGAACATCGGCCATAAACTCAATTCTTTCCAGGGAGGGCCTTGTAGAGAAACGATCCTATTTTTCTCTGACTGAAAAGATAGAAAGCAGGAAAGGGACACATGTTATAACTGAACTGACCAAGATTCCGTCTGTTACAATGAGCAACGCTTATTTGCAGAAGAGTGAACTTTTCATCGATTTCAGGTTTCATCACAGTAAACTGCTGCAAGTGAATGCCATGCTTTCAAATGTTATAGGCGACCAGCCGGACTTCAGGATAGTCTCCATGTCAATCTCAGGCACTTTAAGGGAGAAACTTGAGTCAATGCACTCTCAAACGAGACTCTCGATTGCACGCTTTTCAATAACCTTGCCGGAGGAGAATGAAATTGTATCCTATGTAAAGAATAACCATCCGGAGGCTGTAGCTGAAATAGAAGGAAGGGTGCTTTCTGAAAAAGGAGTGAAAGTCATTCTGTACACTGAAAAGCCCGTGGAGCTACCCGGCATAGAAATTATCTCCAAGGAAGACAACATTTACGAATTTTATGTCCTTCAAAGCCCTCTATTTGAGGCACGTAGGCTTGGAAATGAAGCGAGGATACCAAGGGTAGCTTTCTTTGTGACAATAGAAAACAATCGGCTACATGATATTACATTTAGCCCGACTTCAGAGGCAGATGAATTCCTTGGAATAATGATGCAGCTGAGGACAGGCGGCGACCAAGGTTTTCCTGTTCTTGAATACTATTCTGAGATCAACCCTGAACTCTGGGGGTGGCTTTAGTAGCTTTGTTTCCTCCAAGCTCAAAATACTTTTATTTTCAAAATGTTACTATACTAGAAACATAGGTAGGAGGGGGTCCTCCTAATATGTTATATCTCTATTTGCGCGAATTTATTTTTTAATCCCGTCCAAAAGTTTCGGGAGAACATCGAACATGTCTCCCACAATGCCATAGTCACACTCTTCGAAAATAGGTGCTGATTTGTCCTTGTTGACCGCGATCACTATCTTTGATCCTCTCATTCCAGCAATGTGCTGGATCTGCCCTGATATTCCAAGTGCTATGTACACCTTTGGCCTGACTTTCTTTCCTGAGAGGCCCACCTGCCTGTCCTCGCTCAGCCAGTGGTAATCGAGGCATACCGGGCGAGATCCTGCAATCACTGCGTTAATGGCACTTGCGAACGGCTCGATAGCGCTTAATTTATCCTTGTTACCGAGACCCCGGCCTATGCTGACTATAGCCTGTGCCTTCTCGATGTCAACTCCTCCTGACTTTTTATCTTCGCTTGAAAGCACTGTGATCCTTGACGGTGAAAGCGACACCTGCTCGACTGGTGACTCAGCGTCAACTTCTTTTGGCTCGGCGATACCGGGCGAAACTGTAAATACACGGGAACTTGAGTCCTCCTCAAGGATAGACTTCCCACCAAAGAAAAATCTCTTTGTCCTGGTTGAGGAGCCAGAAAGTTCAAATGAGCTGATCTCCGCAATTGAGCCTGCATTTGATTTCGAAGCAAGTAAGCCTGCTACGTCTCGTCCATTAACCGTTGAAGCAATGAACCCAAACTGGTATTCTCCTGTTGACATCTTGGATGCCAGTAGATCAGCAATGGAATCCGTCAAATTTGGGTCATTTACGATATATATCCTAGATGCACCATATTTCTTTATGGCGGATGAAGCAGGTCCTGAAGTATATATATCCACTTCACCGAGCCCACGTGCGAATGTTGCAATTGCAGGTGCAAGGCTCTGATCATCAGAAAAGACAAACGATTTCATCTCAACTCCTCCTTCAACACCTTTATGATTACTGGAACACCTTCCTCCGTCTTTTCAAATATCATCTTCTTACGTTCGCTCTTCGGTGCCGTATTGGACAGCACCTTGCTTGAACTGCTATTTGATATCGATGCCACTTCTGTCAGAATCTGCTTTCTTCCGGCAGCCATGATCTGCATTACGGGAGGCAGCCTGGGTTCATTTATCTCCTGAGCCACTGATATCACTGCTGGAAATGGCGCCTCAACATCCACATTCTTGTTCTCAAGGAATTTCTTAACCCTCACTTTGCGATCGGCCGGGATAATTGAAATCGCGTTGCCGATCAGAGGGTATCCAAGTGCTCCAGCCAAGAGGCCCGGGAGCAAACCTGTATAGGAGTCGGCTGACTGGTTTCCCATAACTATGATATCATGTGGCATACCCTTGATTTTGCTGGACAGTACAGCGGCAGTATGTCTGGGATCATTCCCCTGATAACCAGTTATCACAACGCCATCGTCAACTCCCATTGCATATGCTTTTTTCATTATCGGAACAGATTCCTGCGTCCCGAATATTATACCGGTTACCTTTCCTCCATGTTTTTCCCTCAGCTGAACCGCGGCCTCTATTGAATTCTCACTTAACGTCTCAATTCTCAATGGTAAGTTCTTTGTGCTCACATTTCCCTGCTGGTCTGGTTTAATCTGCTCGAGGTCAGGTATCACTTTGATCAAAACAATTATGTTATACGCCATGTTTAGCACCTAATTCCTGGAACCCATCCGGAGTTACCTATACTGAATGTCGGGATCAGGTTAAATTATTTGCCTGAGACATCAGCCTATACGGTAATGTTCTTTTATGTTTTTACACTGGCCGAATCTCCATATTCTCAGTATTCCAATAATGGGAGCAACTCAATTGTAATAAGCCAAACCTGAATTACCTTTCATGGTTTCCAACCTGACAATAAGCAAAGTATCAATTCATGCCGCTTCCCTTGAAGACAACTACCTAGGAGATCTCGCTTCCAGGGATATCTTGCTTATAGCGCACAATTTCCGTGACAAAAGCCCCATCCTCATTGGTCTGGCAGGTTTCTTCGGTTCATCCTCAAGTTTCCTGAACAGGTCTTACTCCTCTCAGGACTTCATCAGTACACTTGAAAGGATATGCTCGAGTGTCCCTGAGAGTTCGTTCATGATTGCACTGCCAGACAGCATGACATCCTTATATGGTAATCAGTACATCAACTCAAGTTATGCAGGCAACTATGAGGATTTCATAACAAAGGATGTTGTGGGCTACCTTCAAAAAACCTACGGTAAAAGTAAGCTTGGGATATTTGGCAAGTCTTCTGGCGGTTTTGGTGCATATAATCTGACGATCAGGAATCCGCGTCTTTTCTCCGGGTTCGTTGACGTGTCCGGAGACTCAGCATTTGAATACTGTTATAA
>JBMFWM010000031.1:0-19952 GCA_049965275.1 Thermoplasmata archaeon
TCATGCATGATAGCTAAAAAAGCTTTGATGCAAGTAAATGGCTTTAGCTCTGACCTGCAGATAAACAGTTCTGGAGATCTTACGCTAAAGTTAAAGTCGGCTGGCTTTAGAGTGCTTGCAACATCATACGCTAAAATTTATCACGATGTGCCTTTACCAGGAAAATTTGGCTACTGGTCAGTGCATGGTCGCGATGATCCAAAACGTGTAAAGCTAGAGATTACAAACTGGTTCACGTATATGGGAAAAGTACATTTAGACGGTTCATTTTTTATTTGGAGGGCACTCTTTCATTCGCTTAAATTCATTCTTCCAAATCTACTTACCTACATCATGTTGGGAGGTCAAAACAGGAAAAAGCTAATAGAAAATCTCTTGCTTGGTCTGCTTGTTTCAGTCAGGCAGCCTAAATTTAAGAAATAGATTGTTTTTCAATTTCCAAAATCTGGCGGTAGTTACGTCAAAAAAGCTCAGGAAAGTCAATTTGTGCAGCTTTTTACCTATTCTATTGTCAAGCAGACCAGTTCCAAATATTGCCTCAAGACTCATTCTCTTATCCAGATATGTTTCTGGCGGACCGTAATATATTTTATGAACTCCCAATTTTGTCTCGACTTCTCTTATTTCTTTTATTTCCCTCATTTTCGAAAGAGGTGAATATGGCACTGAAATGATTACTGATGCGCCTTTTCTTCCGACCCTGAGTATTTCATCATACACTAATGTTGGATTGCTGATATGATGCATAACTCTCACCATTACTATTAGATCAAATAAACCGCTTTCAAAGGGGAGATTGAAAAAATTACAACGTCTCAATTGTGTCCTAATCAACCGTTTTTTAGCTTCTTCTAAGTTCCTGCTTGAGAAGTCAACCATATAAGTCTCTTCGCTTATTCTCTCCAGGACAGAGGTGATTCTCCCAAATCCACCTCCCAGCTCAAGCGTCTTTTTTGGTCTTCCGGCGAGTTTCATAATGAGTTTTCTTTCCGCTAAATCCAGTATTTCTCTATTTCTCCACTCACCAAGGTAATCATAGCTTTCATAATCAGGGGGATCCACGAAACAAAAACGCAATTTAATCTAATTAACGTTTACTCATAATAAAAGTATGATCTTATATCTGTTAACATAAGCTAAAATGAGCTGATGATTGTATTGTGTAATGTGATCAAGGCGAGGAATTCGAAACATGTAAAAAGGAAATAGGACTTAAACTGCAATATAGAATCTGATATATAACCACTAAACCACTTTGAATCAAAGAAAAGAAGTTAATGTCTAAACGCATTATGTTGGTGTTGATATTAGTTAAGATTGGCGGCAGTGTGATAACTGACAAGAATGTATACCGGAGATTCAGAGAAGACTCGTGCAAAAAAATCATTCAGGCACTCCCCATCTTGAACGACGATCTTATAGTGACTCATGGAGCAGGATCATTCGGTCATATTATCGCTAAGAAAAGCGGTTTCCCGAAGAGGTTTAAAAAAGAGGATGTTTATGATTTCTCGACTGTTCACAAAGATGTTCTTGATCTTAACATCAGGGTAGCGGGGATTATGCTCGAGGAAGGATTATCACCCATAAGCATACTCACGCAGTCCATATACCGAAGCAGGTCTCCCGATCTATCCGATTTCCAAAAATACCTGTCTCTTGGGTTCACTCCACTCGGAATGGGTGATGTTATTCTGCGCGCTGGAATTATAAAGATTATATCTGCTGATGATCTTTTGGTGGCACTCAGTGCAGTATTCAAACCGAATCTGGTCATATTCTTAACTGATGTGGATGGGATTTATGATGACGACCCAAAGACAGTCAGTGGCGCTAAGTTGCTCAAATCCATTGACAGGAACATTGTATTTAGCCAAGTCATGAATGATGTGACTGGTGGCATGAAGTCAAAGTACGAGAAAATACTGAAGATAAGAAAGCATGCAGGAAAGGTTGTTGTTGTCAACGGTAACAAACCTGAAAGGCTTAATGACATAGGGAAGAAAGATTTCATCGGTACGGTGATTTAATTGGACGAAAGGATAGAGGCACGCAAGACTGAACACATAAAGATAGCGGAGGAGGAGAAGGTAACCTCTGAAAGAAACTACTGGGATGACATACGCCTGATACACCAGGCTGTACCGGACTTCGATTATGACGCAATATCAACCGACGTTCAGTTTCTTGGTAAGAAGTTCTCATATCCCATGGTCATTTCATCAATGACAGGTGGAACAAATAGGGCAAGGACAATAAACCGGAACCTTGCAAAAGCGGCTGAGAAGTTCAATATACCGATGGGGGTAGGAAGCATGCGAGCCTGCATTCAGGATCACGGCCTCTCGGAGACTTATTCCGTGATCAATGATTTTAAGGTACCGGTCAAATTTGCGAACATAGGTGCTCCACAACTTGTCAAGCAGGGGAAAACCGCTTTCACTGATGCTGATATCGAGTATGCATTCAAACTGATTGATGCAAGCTTCCTTATTATTCATTTCAATTTTCTGCAGGAAATGGTTCAGCCAGAAGGAGATCACAATGCCAAGGGCATATTGAAAAGGGTTTCTGAAGTTGCCGGAAGTTATCCAGTCATCGCCAAGGAAACAGGAAACGGTTTTTCCAAGGAAGCATGCCTTCAGCTCAAGGACGCAGGAGTCAGGGCTATAGATGTTGGAGGACTAGGAGGAACCTCCTTCGCCGCGATCGAATATTACAGGGCGAAAAATGCGGGCGATAGTGAAAAGATGATATCAGGGGAAACTTTCTGGAACTGGGGGGTTCCGTCGCCAGCCTCGATAGAATATTGTCATGATATTCTACCGACAATAGGAAGTGGTGGACTCAGGAACGGGCAGGATCTTGCCAAGGCATTAAGTCTTGGAGCAGGAATGGGAGGCTTCGCAAGGACACTTCTCAAGGGTGCAGATGATTCATACAAGCAGATTGATGCCGTTATTTACCAGATTATCCGGGATCTTAAGATAACAATGTTCCTCACAGGTTCTTCTAAGATTGCACAGCTGAGAAAAGCGAAAAGGATTATTTTGGATCCGTTGAAAACATGGATGGGAGTTTACGATGCCAGAAGACTATGAACCACCACCAGAAATCGAAACCTCTATGAAATGCCCAGTTTGCGGCAAAAACTTGTTCCTAATTTACTTTACGACTACGATACCATATGAAGGAAGGATAGTCATAAACACGTATGTCTGTCACAACTGCATGTACAAGAACCCCCAGGTATATTCAGAGGGTCAGGAAAAGAAGGAGAAAATAACCCTCAAGATCACTGAGCCCGATGACCTTGGTGTGCTTGTATACAGATCTCCGAAGGCATCGATAATAATACCAGAGCTTGATGCGGAGATTCTTCCCGGAGACGACTCCAGGGGCGATCTGACGACAGTAGAGGGAATCCTGCTCACTATATACGACCGCCTCGATCTATTTATGGGAGACCCTGAAAACGAGGCTAAAATCAACGCAATCCGAAACAGGCTGTCAAACGTAAAGGAAAGTGCAGTTGGGCTCACTATAGTAATAGAGGATGAAAGTGGTCTGAGCAGGATTAACAGCCCGAAGTCTGTTTCGGAATTTTTCTAAACCCTTGTCCTGCCACCGGCTTTCATGAGACTTGATGTTAAGTGATATTACCTATCCGGGTCAGTGAAATAACTATGTACGACTCGGACCGGCAGATCCAAGCAGATCATAATATTTTAGAAAAATTCCTATTTTTTCCTAAGACCCATGACCCCAACTATGATCGCAAGAATATATTCAATGAAAAGTAGCGGATAAAGTCCGGGGATGTAGTGTTGGAACCCGTCATAGCGGGAGAAACTGAATAGATAACCTGCGAATTGGGACGCAGAAAGCCCCACATTTAAGGATGAATACGTGGCTATATCCGCGACGAGGAATAATGCGACAATAGCGGAACCGATTACTCCAACCTTTCCAAAGAATGTGTTATGCTTTACAGCTATCAAAATTCCTCCGATAACCGAAATCAACGCAATAACGAGCATTCCATACCAGTGGTAAAAATACTTTGGAACTGTCTGGAAATCAGTCTGCAGGTTATTATCTGTAAGAAGGATCGCAACCGCCGTTATGAATGCAACTACCAAGAGCAAGCCCTGCGTAACGAAGTAACTATCTCTCTGTTTTTTATCCGCCATTAGATAATGATCCATATTATTGGGTATAAACTTTGCTTCAGCTTTCTGTGTGTGCTTATCTACTAAAAAGCCATTGCAAATAATCCATTTCTTTTCTATTTCGCTCTTGAAATGGCGCCTTCCAGCCTGCTGATCTCATCTATACTGAGTCTCCAGCCAACAGACCCGACATTTTCTGAGACATGTTCCGGGTTTGATGCCCTAGGTATAGGAAAGACATTTTCGTTTTTTGAATAGAACCAGTTCAGGGCGATCTGCGATAAGGACTTCCCTCCATGGTTCCTGGAAATATCAGCAACAGCAGCGCTCAGGAATGCATTCTCTGATCCAAGCTTTCCATGACCCAAGGGATAATAAGCGAGAACCGCTATTTTTGTATCCCGACAGTGAGGAAGAATATCCTTTTCAATTTTTCCGTCAACTAGGCTGTATGGCATCTGAGTAGAAGCCAGTTCATTAGTCTTCAATGTCTCTTCTGCATCCAGCATCTGTCTGAGGGAAAAATTGCTTATACCGATATGCCTGATTTTCCCCTCCTTTACAAGATACTCCATGGCTCTCATGGTCTCGGAAATCTTGATTCGTTTGTTGGGAAAATGAATCTGGTAAAGATCTATATAACTTGTCTGGAGATTCTTCAGGCTCCTGTTGCAGGACTTGATTACAGAATCATAATCCAGGTTGGATCTCCACACTTTGGTTGCTATGAAGAGTTCGTCCCTCTTTCTGCCGGCTATTGCCTTTGCGATCAGAGGCTCTGTACCATAAATCTCGGCAGTATCGATGAAATTTATACCCTGATCAAGGCCTGTATTGATCGCCTTGAGATGCATTTCGCTTCTTGGCTTCATCTTCAGGAGCTTTGCTGCTGCTATCCATCCGGGATCGTAATATGTGCCCATTCCGAATATAGGCAGCTTAAAAGCAGTCTTTCCAAATTCCCTGTATTCCATTCTTACATCTCTCTAACTTTGCAGTGAACGCTGTTATCGCCTCCAGTCACTTGAAGGCTTTGTAGACATGGCCAGACTCCAAATGAGGACATTCTTTCCTCTTCCGTACTTATAAGATCCTAACAAGCTTATCGTCTCGAGCAAGAGAAGCGGAAAAAGGTAAGCTCCGAGATCGCTTCTCTTCCTTATTGCGGCATATATATTTCTGAAAAAAAGGAGCGGATCCGAAAGCAGCAGAAAATCCATTATCTGCGGCTGGAATCCCATGGACCACATCTGTCTGTGTCCGTAGATGATCCTGCTCCTCTGAGTAATATAGTCTCGCGCGTTGTCAGCAGTCAGGTTGTTGATCTTCACATTATCTGCGAATACTACCTTCATGCCTTGGGATGCGGCTATCATGCAGATATATTCCTCATCATTAACGACATCAGGCAATCTTGATATAAGTTCCCGGCGAAATGCAATCATCTCTCCGCCATGCGGTATTCCGCCTTCAATTGCAATATGCCTGAGTGAAGCGTTCCTGATCTGCCATAACAGTGCTCCAGTCCTTGATGCAAGTCCCCGCCTCTCGATCGGGACGACATCAGGGAACACAACTCCAACTTCGCTGGAGAAGCATTGCTCAATTTCGCTGATAGCAGATGGATCGAAGTGAATATCCGAGGAAATAAGATAAAGAATATCGCCGTGCATAAAATCAAGGCATGAATTTATCGCTGCTATTTTCCCTGCCCGCTCTTTCTCCCTGATCCTTATCAATCTTGTATCCTTTACTTCTTCCAGGAACGAATAATCATCAATGTTTGGGGAACCGTAAGCAACTGCTATCCTTTCGAACGGTGACGAAAGCAATGGATCAATCAAATGCCTAAGGCCTTCGGGATCATTATATGAAACGACTATGGCTTCTTTAATCAAGAGAACCCCTTCCCGCTCGCCTTATCTCCATAAGTTTTCTGTATTTCTCTGAATCCAGCACAAAATAGCTTCTGGAAACAAGGGTCCTGAACGATTCTGATCCCCGGCCAGCAGCAATGAGGCGATGGTTTACAATCAGACCCTTAATAATTACCAATGGAGCAAGCAAGAGGAAAAGGAAACCGGAGATCGCCTGCCTTGGCCTCCAACCTCCTGACCGCTTCCTTGCTTGTGCGCGGTTATTTCTCGTGCCCATTCTGGATAGAAGATGCGTGTAGTACGCCCTGCCATAGACAGGGATGACATGTGCGGCATCTTCTAAAACCAGTGAGTCCCTGATTTCGGAATAGTAATTATATGCGTAAGAGGAAGACATGCAAAGGGAAAGGCAGATATCATGCATGCCAAGAATCCTTCTACTTATAAACGCGCGTAAAATAACTTCCCAAAGCCTGCCGTCATCGGCAATCAGGAAAATATCAACGTCATCCCTTTCCTTTGGTTCGTATGAAACAGAACCGCTTATACCCGCAAAGGCAAGTCCAGATTCACCGAGCGTTGAGAGGAAATCAACGGCATATTGCATCTTTCTCCTTTTAACCTCACTGTGGAGTGCAATTTCCTCTCGATCAGGAAAAACATTGATGGTCTCCATTTTGCAATAATATCAAAATAGAGGTAATATCCTTTCGGTTTTAGTTGCACATGGTTATTGAAATCACGCAAGACTCCTTACAATTAGTTCTAATACCTATGCTTATTTGCTTTGGAAACGGTTCCAGACAATTAGGATAAACATTAATTGAAAAAAGAAATACGTCCAGATGCCTGTTTCAAGGGAAGAGAAACTTGTAATCTCTCTCGCCATACAACTAGTCGGAGGTATTTACCTCGTCTTTTACGATCACAGGCTTTACACTTTTGGCATCCTTCATTATTACGCTCTTGTGGGATATCTTTTACTCGATGGTATATTCCTCATCATGCTTCTATTGTCTTACAGTGCTAAAATAAGGCATATTATTGGCTTCTTCTCCGCACTCGGGGCATTTGCAATGGTTCTCGATGCATTCCTTGGCCTCCCGGCATCGAAATACAGTACCACACCGATTTACGGTATCCAGTACCTTTTCGGCTTCGGGTTACCCGGAACCGGAAGTCTGTTCGGAACGTCGCTTGCCTTTACAATTCTGCTGCTGGGAAGCGCTGCGACCGCGTTCCTGGCCACAAAAGCATCCTGAAACACTGAATAACGAAGTTTTAAATTTAATGAAATTTTATTCCGTAGACTATAAAGATGAAGCTGACCTACTTTGTAACTATAGACGAACCCCACCTGCACCTGCTTAAAGTTGAAATGGCAATCTCAGAAATAACTGACAATGAGATAATACTTACAATGCCTGCATGGACTCCGGGAAGCTACCTCATACGCGACTTTGCCCGAAATGTAAGGAGCCTCAGCGCAAATTCCTCTGACGGCAGGATCCTAGAGGTAAGGAAGAAGGACAAGAGCAGCTGGAAAATATCGACAGCAGGGAGCACAGAGCTGCGGATATCATATCGGGTATTCTGTGAAGAGCTTTCTATACGCTCCACCCATCTGGATGCCAGCCATGCATTCATACTCGGTACTAGCGCATTCATGTACATGGAGGGATACAAGGATCAAGCCCTTGAAATATCCTTCAATATACCTGCGGATTGGCACATCTCCACTTCGCTGGAGAAGACAATTGATAACGTGTACCGTGCAATAAATTATGACGTCCTCGTCGATTCTCCGGTTGAAATAGGCAAGCATTTGAGCGGCACCTTTTCAGTGGATGGAAAGGAACATGAGGTGGCGCTATACGGTCAGTTTAACGGCGACTTCCAGAAACTCCTTAACGACATGCAGAAGATCGTCGAGGCTACACTTAGGATATTTGAGCACGCACCCTATAAGCGCTATGTGTTTATACTGCAATCATACTTGGGAAACCAGACCGGTGGTCTTGAGCACTCGGCATCATGTGCTGTCTCAATGGATCCATCCATGATCTTTGATGAGGATTATTACAAGCGCCTGTTATCCGTAATCGCTCATGAATATTTCCATACATGGAATGTTAAGCGTATCAGGCCGGTTGAATTAGGCCCTTTCAACTATCGTGAGGAAAATTACACCACTCTTCTGTGGTTCTCCGAGGGAGTTACGGATTACTTTGCTGACCTGATAATTCTGAGGGCAAAACTCATAGACCAATCGAAATACCTGGAATTCCTGGGTGAGTCGATCAAGTTGATTGAGTTCACCCCGGGTTCGCTAGAGACTTCGCTTGCAGATTCTTCATTTGATACATGGATAAGACTGTACAAGCCATCTCCCGACGATGTTAACAGCTACATTTCTTATTATCTGAAGGGTAAGCTGATTGGCCTCCTGATGAGCAAGAAAATAGCTGCCCTGACATCAGGCAGTAAATCTCTTGATCACCTTCTCTTCCTGCTTTACGAGAAGTTCAGGAAGGACGGGAAAGGCTTCACCGATAAGGACCTGCTTGCTGCTCTAAAGGATCTTTCCGGACAGGACTTCAATGAATTCTTCAACAGGTTTATCAGAGGGACGGAGAAGATAGATTTCGACTCCGAGCTTGCCGAAATGGGATTGAAGATCGATCGGACACATTCCGCTGAGTCCAGGGCTTTACTCACATGGTCAGGCATGATCCTAAAACGCGATGGCGCAGCTTACACAGTCGCGGCAGTCATCAAAGGCAAGCCTGCTTACCGTGCAGGTATAAACAGCGGGGACGAGCTGGTGGCAATAAACGGTGCAAGGTTCAGGGACGATAATACTTCGGCTATGTTGAAAGGTGCAAAACTTATGCTTGACTCATTCAGGTCGAAATCCGGAGAAAAAGTCACTATAACTGTATTCAGGAGAAACACTCTTATGAACATCATGAGCGATGCTGAACCTTTGCCGTTCGATACTTATAAGATAACGGAAATCCCGGAACAGGGCGATAAAAAGAAAATAATGGACAGGGTATTGCTGTCCGCAGTCACATTATAACAAGGGCCTTGATACCCGGAACCTTTCTTATCTCCGGTACTATTTCAGGTGGTATCGGCCTCTCAGTAACTATAGTTGCCCTTGGTTCTTCGCTCAGTTCAGGGTCGTCAGCGATCACCTGCCGCACGCTGATATTCATGCGCGCAATTATTGCGAGTGTGCCCGCAATAATACCAGGCTGGTCAGGTGATTCAGGTATGATCTGCAGCACACCCATTCCGAGCCTGGAACTTGAGGCACCAAGATTCGCAGTTGGTGTGAGCGAAGAATAAAAGTCCAGGAGCTCTGGATCGTTTGCAATACGCTTAACGGTTTCGATCACCACTCTGCGATCTATATTCATTGTCCTCCCGATCTGCGAGGGGGAAAGCACAATCTGGCCGCAGAACACTGAATACTCATTGTCAAGATTCTTCCTGACACTGAGACCGAGCGCCAGCATGAGCTGTGCAACCCTCGCCTGCGATGGTAACTTTTCAAAACGGGACTTCAGTTTTGACCACATGCGGATCAATCAACTTGGCGGATCACTGATGCCATCTTCAGTTACCTGGATCACAACCTCTCCTTCCGGCAGGTTTGGTGAGTCTATTAGCCTGGCGATACGTCTGCCAGCCTTCGACTTCCTAAGGTATATCCTGAAAGTTGCTGTGTGCCCGACTATATTTCCTCCTATAGGGGCGGTTGGATCGCCGAAGAATACATCCGGGCGGGCAGACACCTGGTTGGTAACTGCAATGACTGCGTTGTTAAGGAGCCCGAACTTGAGCAGATCATGCATGTGCCTGTTAAGCATCTGTTGCCTGCCTGCAAGGGATCCACGACCCATGAATTCTGCCCTGAAGTGGGATGTAAGCGAGTCAACAATCAGTAGCTTTATGTTTCTTCCCTTGGCCTCTTCGATCGCTTTCTCAACCAGGAGTATCTGGTGGTGTGAATTATATGCCCTAGCTACCTGTATTCTTCTCAGTGTCTCGTCGGGATCAAGACCCTTTGCCTTCGCCATCTGTATAATTCTCTCAGGCCTGAACGTGTTCTCCGTATCGATCATGAGGACGTCGCAGTTAAAGCCCCCCAATTCTTCCGGCATAGTCGCGTTAACTGCAAGCTGCTGCATTATCTGGGTCTTGCCAGAACCGAACTCTCCGAAGAACTCAGTTATAGACTGGGTTTCAAGGCCACCGCCAATCAGTTCGTCGAGGTTCTTGGATCCGGAGGTCAGCTTCTTTACAAGCTGCCGTCTCTTCATTATCTCTTCACCGCTCTCGAAATTGCCGACGTCGGCAAACTTCCTGGCGGATGCAATGATCTTGACTGCGGCCCCTTCCCCGATTCCTGCTAGTTCTGAAAGGTCTTTTGGGGACGCAACTGCCAGTGACAGTATGTCGTCATAACCATTTTCCCTTAATTTTTCGGCTGTAGCTTCCCCCACTCCGGGAAGATCCTCAACCTCAATTTTTTTCTCTTCCTTCACTGTCTTTTCCTCTTTTGCCATTACTGCATTCCTCCCTTGATACCAAGAGAGCGATCCGTTCTCTCTATAGAACCTTCTCTATCTGACAACTCAAACATCGCCCTGATTGCATCAACGTTTTCAGGAACAACGTCGCTTTCCTGGTGGACGGCCTGGATGAAGTTCAGCCTACTCCCGCTAACCTTGACACTCTCCTTCCATATTGCAATCTCAAAGAGATCTCCCCGTGGTCTGCCAAGCTCGCGCGCATAGTCCATGATCTGGGCGGTTGAACTCTTTCCATCTTTTCCGGAAGTTACAAAGATCCTTCTCTTCTCGCAGAAGAGGTCGATAACCCTACTCGAATTTGTTTCTTTCTGGAGGTCTACGTTCAAGACGTGAACGTGCATGAGTGTTGTCGGTACCTTTACTGCAACCGTGTCCACTGGAATCTTTCCTATTACTGTCTGGAGATCCGGGCCATGATGTGACGGGAATGAAAGGCTTGGCTCTACAGCGTTTATAGGTCCTTTCTTGCTGTCGTTCTGGTCTGTGGCTCTCCTGACAAGTGTTGCATAAATTTTGCTCACTCCTATCGAATCCCTTAGCGTCGAGATAGTCCTGGCCAGTCCAGTTGTGTTACAGGAGACAACACGCACATAATCCTTGCCCCACGCCGAATCGTAGTTGGCATATGCGTTGAAACTGGACTGAGCAACACCTGCTTCCTCTCCGCCCTGAAAGACAGCTTTGATCCCTATCTTTTTGTAGGTAGCAAGATTTTTCTCGCCAATTCCCTCGGGGGTTGCATCAACGACTATTTCGGCCTCCTCGATCATGCTCTCGACTGTGCCTTCCACCTTTATTCCCTTATCCTCAAATTCCTTCATACCTTTCTGGTCAGGAACAAAGATCCTGTATTTAGTTGAGGCGAGCTTTGCTATGTAGTCGGGAGAGGTTTTTGCAATTCCTACCACCAACATGTCATCCTGCAGCGTTATCGCATCAGCCACTCTTCTTCCAATAGTTCCGAAACCGTTAACCGCGACCCTGATCATTGTGTGACGATCTCAATCATAAATATAGAAGGATCGAATCTTCAGCCTATTCTTTTTACAATCATGCTCTATGCATACAGGATATGTTGAAGATGTCTTTTATTGGATTTCGAAACATCATGTATCACAGGTATGGCCCAAATCAGGGGAAATACCGTATCGTTATTTGTTGAGATAGTCAAAAGTGGAACCTGCTTACAACATGAATGCCAAGTTTCATATTGAGCAGCCGATTTCCAGCAGCTTGCGAATTATTGCATTTATTCTAATAATGCTACTAACTGCACTTGTACCGGTCCACGCATATGGGCAGGCTGGCGCATCAGTGCAGGAAACAGGAACCTATTATTTTTCGAACAACCCTTCAGGGACATTTCCTTCAAATTCCTCGCTTTTTCATTTTTCCGTCATTGGGAACAGCAGTACCTTGACTGCAGAAACAGGAAAGGGAACAAATGGAACCGGCCTTCTGCTGTCGACCTGTAACGGCAATGGCGCATCATATCTCGCAATCGGTGCTAATGGAACCTATCTTAACTTCTCTTTATCGATATCATTCTCGTGGAATGATACAAAAAACTTTGGTTTTACCGAAGATTATATGGCATTGATGTCAGGAACCAACACCATGCTTAATCTCTCATTCGGTCCGGATGACGGCTACGGACTGTTTGAGTATAGAAATTCCTCAGCGAAGCAGGTGTCTGGCGAACCACCACAGAACAGATTATGCAACCTTTCAATCTCATACGCGTCCGGTTCTGGATCAACATATTTCTCATTTCTTGCAAACGGGCAAAATTTCAGAATGCCGCTAATGTATCCTGCCGCATGCATCGTTAACGAGAATCCAACGTTGATTCTCGGCGGAAGCATATCATCATTTACGCTCTATTCGATCAGCATCGGCAACTCTTCAACATACAATCAATTTCGACCGAGTCATACTGCAATAACCCCTTCGAAATCAATTATTGAAAAGAATCCGTTCGGCCCCTTATATTACAACTATACATGGTTCGACCCTTCCCTGAACACGCTCGTCGGAATAACCGCTTCAAACATGATAGCTGCCTACAACATTGAAAACTCAACAAGTTATAATCTCTATTCTGGCAAAACCCTGAGTGGGAACTTAAGCATAATCGTTGGTGATTCTAGCTCAAGCATAATTTATGTCGCCTCCAACCTGACATCAAGCATCTTCTTTACCGTTTCAAAGAGCAACTTATCTGTAAGCATAGTAACGCTTGAAAGCACATTGGAAGGATTCGAGGGCATAATCGGCCACAATGGCACATATGTTCTGCTTGGAAATAGTGGGGAAGTTGCCTATATAGCGGACGGGGCCATGAAATCCAGTTTTACCATATCGCCTCTTCTGCATGCTTTTCTGCTGAACGCAAGCATAGAGAACCTGAATGTCACAGCAGACTGGCTCTTGAATGATACAATCTATACCACCCGGATTTACCCACAGAATTCATCTTTTGTGATAGTTTCAAAAATCAGTCTGAACAGTATACCTTCGTCATATACGCCGGTGAAGACTTTCAGTGACTCCGGCAACATTTCATCGATCCTTACTTACGGAGGCAATACAACTGCATCATATCTATCCCCTGCTGGATATTTCGGACTAGATCTCGCAGTTTCACAGGGGATGATGGCAGGAGGCATTTCACCGCATGCCTTCTCCCTTTATACTGGAGGAAACATGTTCCTGGCATCCGGGCACATTATATACTCCTTTCAAGGAATAAATGCAAGCGGATATGTCCCGGTAGCTTTCTCATCATTCGGTATAATCCTTCTTTCCCTTTCCTCTATGATAATTTACTATAATGGTTCTCATCTCTTATTATCGGGGAAATCCCCCTCAGCAATTATTAACAGTACCTATGTGTTAAGAAAGCAGGTGAACCTTGACTTCTATATACAATCTACAAGCCAGTTTACTGCATTACTTGCTTTCGGCAACCTGACAATGAAGTCAGAAACTTCATATTTCAAATTTAACAGCACTGATATATCTGATGGTTCCTATTCAGCACTGCTTAACATAAGCAATATGCAGGGATATAAGACATCTTATACCTCAACCATCGTAGTGGATAACGGCAATCCTGACCTCATATTGAGCATCGCGAACAATTCTTTTGTGCCACAGAATTTTGACCTAGGTCTAAACTTCACCTTCTGGTCACAGATAAAGAATCTCAACATTGCCTATGCTGGCAGTAACATAAGCATGATTCCTGAAAACCAGACAGTTGATATTGCATTCGGCAACCTAACGGGCTCCCAGATGATCCAGCTGGATCTGGTTGACGAATTCGGAATAGGTCATATTTATCAGCTCGATGTAACCGTAATCTCCAACGATACCTCCGGTTTCGAGATCAACCTTCAGAATGGAACATTCCTGGATTCCACACACTATCTGCTGGCATGGTCGTCAGTCCCATACACAGAAGAATATTTGATAGAAGTCAGAGGAATGGGCATCTCGGAAAATATCAGCGGGAACTCGACCTCGACAAATATTAGCCTCGTTAATGGAAATCTCACAGTTTCTATTTCAGCGGTTCAACTCGACGGCAGATCACTATTTCTTGCGGAACGCTCAATATTTGTTGTAGCATACAGCCCTGAGCTTTTACTCTCAGGAAATTCATCAGGCAACTATTCATTCTATGGAAATTCCTCAAACAATACTTTCATTTTAAATGCCCAGACAAATTCGAGCGCTTACATTTCGCTGGATGTTATTTCCGCGAACGGTACTGTTTTATTCACAGCGTCAGGGCATAATTACATGACGTTCAACGCAGACAACGAAACCTTCATATTCGCAGTAAACGGTCTCTACAAGATACGCCTAGTTGCCACAGGTCCGAGCGGTCTTTCAAGCCAAGCCACTCTTACTGTGAGCATAAACAACACTAATCCGTCGCCGATTTACGCGACAGGTTCACACATATTCACCAACTCATCCCTCGTCCAAGTAGGTCAGAATCAGCTTCCCGGCGTCAACTACCTTTATACAGTTGATTTCAGGGGAACCGAGGTGGAGCAATCAAGAGGCGGTTTGTTCACGCTCCTGAACGGTACAGGCAACTATTCGCTTGTCGTGTATGAGCTAAACGCATGGTCAGATCATACTACGGTTGTGGTCCCGCTAACATATGAGACCGCATCCCCCGTTGTAAATATATCACAGCAAGGAAGGAATAGCCAGTACGTCCGATACAGCATAGAGGATGCTGCCCCTTTGAAAACCATTTTGCTGCACTACCTGAACCACACGATCGCTCTGAATGCTTCCCATATGAGCGGAAACCTGAATATGGATATCGACGAGAATACAATCATAAACGTCTCTCTGTATGTTCTTGATGCCTGCGGAAATTATGCTACAGCCGAGACGGTGTTCATAACAAACGATTTCGTGAACATTACGTCATCAAGCCTTGACGCTTTCTCGATTTTCGGGATTGGCATCTTCCGCTTGGGTCTCTCCGGACAGAACACCGCCAATGTTTCGGTTACTATCAAGGTAATTGGGGATTCTTCAAATGGATCTATTTTTGTTGAATATTTTATGCCATTTGGCTATTCGACTGTCACCGCTGTTGTGAGCTATAACGGTCACCAGTTCACGCTCACAAAGAGGGTATATTCAATAGGCTGGTATCCACTTATCGCAGCAGTAGGAATATTTCTGATAGTTCTTGCATTGCGAATGGCAGGTCAATCTAGTGATCCGGAGAAAATAGAAGAACTTGTCATCGGCTATGCCAATCATTCCATGAAAGAAATTAAAAGGCAATCTGTAAGATGGAAAGTCCGGAAAAAGGCACTTTACGCGACAATCGAGGCCATGTCCAAGAAGGGACTAATTAAAGTGGAAGAGGACCCTGACGGGGAATCATATTTAATGCTGCAGGAAAAAACCTGATTCGATTACCTTTATCTATTATTCAGCTATCTTGCAGAATGCGTTCTAACCAGACTGGCCACATAGGCAGCCTTGAGATAAAAAACAGGATTGCCATGGCTCCAATGATCTCCAATCTTGCAAACCCTGACGGAACTACAAACGAAACACACTTAAGTTACCTGGAAGAGAGGGCAAAGGGCGGAGCGGGGCTCATCATAACAGAGTACACATACATTAATGATCTGAACTCAAGGGGCTCAAGGAACGAACTTGGCGCATTCAGCTCCACACAGGTTCCGAAACTCCGGAGGATACCGGAAAGCTTGCATAAGTACGGGGCGAAGGCATTCATGCAGATTGTTCATGCCGGCGGTAAGGCACTTCAGGACGAAAACAGGAGAAAACCGATGGCACCATCCCCTGTTGATTATTTGGGGAGGATCCCTTCTGAAATGTCAGGGGGCGACATAGAGGAAGTTGTAAAAGACTTTGAGAAAGCGGCCTTAATTGCATATAATTCCAAGTTTGACGGAATAGAGATACATGGTGCCCATGGTTATCTCATCCACGAGTTCATAGCACCTAACCTGAACACCAGGCAGGACAGATATGGCGGATCCTTTGAAAAACGGCTAGTTGTTCCTCAGATGATCATTGACGCCGTAAGGCAGGTAAAGGATATTCCGGTCGGGATCAGGCTCAGCCTTTATGAAGACGATCCTAACGGCTTCGATCCTTCATACGGACTCAAGGTTGCTGAATCCCTTCATGGGATAGACTACGTTCATTTCTCGGCTGGGAATTTCAACCCTCCTGGTTCGTCCGCTTCTTTCTATACGCAGGAAGCACACGTTTTTTCTAGACTTCCAAGGAAACCGAAGATCACTTCGATGATAGTCGGATCGCTTGTCAATGCAGAGTCGATTGAAAAAACCCTCGAAATATGCGACTTTGTATCTGTGGGCAGGGGAATGCTTGCCGATCCCTCTTTTGCCCTTAAAGTAATGAAGTCTCCTTCCCTGCTGCGTCCCTGCATAAGGTGTAACCAGGGTTGCAGGGATCTTGCATATGGGGAAGTAAGATGCACAGTTAACCCATCGGTTGGTTATGAATACAGGCGATCCGAAAGATATTCTGGAGAAATTACAATCATAGGGGCAGGCATACAAGGACTTGAGGCAGCACTGTTTGCCGCCAAATCCGGTCTCAATGTAACACTTTATGAGTCCAGTGCGGCAATAGGAGGGCAGCTAAACCAGATAACCGATGAGTACAAAAAGAAGGCATTCAATCCGCTGTTATCATATTACAGAAATGCCCTGGAAAAACTTGGCGTCGACCTGATACTGAACTCGAAATATGCGGGAACAGGAATATACTGTCTTCCTCTCGTGACATACCCAAATATCCCTGAAGGTGCAGATCTTGTTGAGAGCAACATATATGCGCACCATGATGCCTTTCTCTCCCTAGCAGGGTCAAGGAAGCTGACCGTGGGTCTGAAAAGCCTGAACAGTCTTGACAGGGCCCGGAAAAGCGCATATATGCAGAATGCCGCATCCAGGGGGATAGAATTTGTGGAGTCTGCTGATTTCTCGTTTTCGCTGATTGTGAAGGAACAGTACGATATAATGCAGGCAATGAATGCAGGTAGAACAAAAGTCTCCATGTATATTGCTGAGAACCGATCAGATTTCCTTTGAAACTGATTATGCAGTCTGGGCATATGCCATAATCTGAAAACAGCATGTCCGGGGTGGCACCACTTGGCTCTGTCCTGCAGGGCTTTAGCGTCAAATCCTATGCTAATAAGGTTTTAAGGAACGTTTATTATTCAATCTTAAATATCGAGTGGCGCAGAAATGCATTATGATAAAGATTGAATCCGCGACCAAGATATATACACACAAATCTCCTCCCGCTGTTGATTCTCTTGATCTCGAGATACTGGATGGCCAGATACTCGGTCTTGTTGGCCTGAACGGAGCCGGGAAAACGACCTCAATAAGGATGGCCTCCGGAATAATCCTGCCAACCTCAGGCCATGTAATGGTGGACGGTCATGACATAGTGAGTGACAAGGTGAAGGCAGCAGCACAGATCGGATGGATACCGGAACTGCCCAACTTCGAGCCTAACGCAAGGCCAGTCGAGCTGATGAGGTATTTTGCCGGATTCTATGGGATACCTGCTGAGGAAGCAAATAAGAGGATTACGACGCTCCTCACAAAAGTGGGCCTTGCCAATGACCTGAACAAGAAACTCAGGAACTATTCTCAAGGAATGAAGAAGCGCTTTGCAATAGCTGAATCAATAGTAGGTGATCCAAAGAACGTGCTTTTTGACGAGACCCTGAACGGCCTGGACCCAGAAGGCGTTGTTTTTGTCAGGAATCTCATGTTTGAAATGAAGAAAGAAGGAAAGGCTATCCTCCTTTCGTCGCATATTCTGAGCGAAGTTGAGGACGTTGCGGACAGAGTGGCGATTATCAACCATGGAAAGCTTATCAAGATACTTACCAGAAATGAGCTAAGGACTCTTGGAAAGACAATTGTCAAAATTTCAGTGGACAACTATGACGATTCATGCCTGAAGATGCTCAAGGAATTCGGGGAGCCAAGGTTCGACGGTCATGATGTAGTTCTTTCGGACCTGACAATAACAGACGATCAGTTAGCCAGGATACCGGAAAACATGATAAAAGCAGGTTACAGGTTAAGGCAGTTCACACCAATGGGCGAAACGCTGGAAGAATACTTCTTCGAGCTGATAGGTGAGAAGCAATGAGACCAATTGCATACGAGATCAGGAGAACGCTTACCAGCAAATTCGTCATCATAATGATTGTAGCAATAGTGGGTCTTGCATCACTCCTCGCCTACGAGAACGGATCCACCTTTTCGACAGTAAATGTTCCAGCAACTCCAGAACTTACCACAGGTTATTACATCAATGGTCAGAACCTTACCATGGTCGGCTATTTCCATAATGCTTATGGAAATCCGATAAACCATATCACTGCCTACTACGAGTACAACAACACATTTTACAGCAGGGCGGCAAATAAGTATGGTTTTGCCAACGCTACCATTCCGGCTATCCCGACGGGAAAGGCATTAACCCTCCTCGTTAACTTTACTTACGAACGCTTCAGGCAACCCGTATCAAGCCCACAGTCTGCTTTCCAGATTAATACATTCAATTCATTCTCTGGACTAACTATCGTAAATGGAATATTCAATCCTACAAACAAGTCCAACCTCGGCATGCTTGCACTATATGTCGGTTCAGGCGGCTCCACTGCACCGCCTATTACGTTTTACATATCACCAATCAATCTTTCCAAAATATCGTCAATCAATCCCGCTTCACTTGAGGCAAACAGCACATTCTCATTCACCAGATCCGGCTTTGTCGAAACGACAATATTCCCTCAGGTAACAGCAGCGGACAGAGGCACGAACTACAGCGTGGTGGCTACGAACTCAACTGGAGGATTCATTGTATTTACCACCTCATCTGACAGCTCTCCTGTTGGCATACTTGGGCCTCTTTCCCTGTACACAAAATTGAGCCAAAGTGATCTCCAGAGTCTTGTCTTTTCAGGCACATCACAGATACTTGGATTCCTGATTCCCATACTCGCAATATTTGCGGCATACCTTACCTATGGAAAGGATAGGACCACAGGTGTTCTGGAATCAGTGCTTAAGCGTCCTATTACACGTGGAGAGATAATCTTTTCAAGATTCATTTCGAACTCCGTGGCTATCATAGGTGCAGTAGCACTTTCCATGCTGTTTTCAGATCTGATAATCAATCATTACCTTGGTTCATATCTGTCGGCCTACTTTGACACGTACTTCATCTGGACATACATGGTGGAGGGGCTATCCTTCCTTGCCCTCGTTTACATGTTCTCTCACCTGGTTAAGTCACAAGGGGCCCTGCTGGGTGCAGCTATTGCAATCTTTGTTGTCTGGGATTTATTCTGGACAATTATACCTATAGCGATCCTCTCAGCCCTTGGCATCGGCTCGAGCACAAACACCTATCTGTCTGCCGAGGTCCTATTCAACTATATAAGTCCAGCCGGATACGGGAGCTTGGTCCAGACATTTTTCACCGGAAAAATTGGATTGATTTCCAGCACATCAATCAATCCTGTACTGTTTGGAATAAATGCTCCTCTCCTGATTATAGCTGGGATCCTGTGGATGGTAGTACCTTTCGCAATTGCATACTCGTTAGCCGTAAAGAGGGATTGACCTCCTCCACATACAACATTATGCAGAGCATTTGTCAAGGCCCTTTCTTCTGAACTATAGGTGTGTTGATTACGGGGGATCAGAGAGCTGATTTGTTAT
>JBMFWM010000032.1:0-19221 GCA_049965275.1 Thermoplasmata archaeon
CAGAAAATAAGTTTATCTTTATTCATTCATTAGCGTGTACGATGATGCCCGGTAAGATGAACTCCAGGGAAGTTAAAAGAATGATGGCGCAGATGGGGATCAAATCGGTTGACATGACCGACGTGAAGAAGGTCTTGATGGAAGGCACCGCGAAGGACTATGTGATAGAGAATCCGCAGGTGATGATGATTGAAGCGCAGGGAGAAAAGTACTTCCAGATCTCCGGTGCGATGAAGGAAGTGGCCAAACAGGCGGCTTCTGTACCCCAGGTACAGTATAACGAGGATGATGTCAAGCTCGTGATGGAGCAGGCAAAGGTAGACAGGAGCAAGGCAATAGAAGCGTTGAAGAAAGCCGATGGCGAAGTTGCACAGGCAATCATAGATCTTGCAACCCGTTAGATAGATAATGATAGATTACGACAGGATCTATGCCCGGAAAGCCCCTGATGAGTGGGAGCGCAATGATCTGAAGAGAATATCCGATACACTGAAGGAGAAAATACATTCTTTGCTCTCAAAGATGAGGGTCTCGGCAGAAGTTGAGCTTGTTGGTTCCACCTCCAAGGGAACGAACCTGAAGGGTGGCGACATAGATCTTTTCATTGTTTTTCCCACAACTTATACAAGAGCGGAGATAGTGAAAACAGGCCTGAGGATCGGGCACATGATCCTGCCGGATGGGCAGGAGAAGTATGCGGAGCATCCTTATGTCTTCGGATATGTGGAAGGCCATAAGATTGACGTTGTGCCCTGCTTCCACATGAACGAGAACGATGACCTGAAGAGCGCGGTAGACAGGAGCCCTCTCCATACAAGATGGGTGAATGCTCATCTCGACGACAGGAAGCGCAGGGAGATCATACTGCTCAAGGCGTTCATGAAAGGCATTGGCGTCTATGGATCCGAGGTTGCAAAGGGAGGATTCTCAGGATACGTCTGCGAAATACTTGTCATAAGGTTGCAATCATTCCTGAAGGTACTGGAATTTTTTGCTGGATCAGAGAAAAAGCTCAGGTTAACACAGGACGAGCCGGCGCCAATGGATGACGCACCCATACTTGTAACGGATCCGGTGGACAGGAAGAGAAATGCTGCGGCTGCAGTCACCAGCGAGAATCTTGCAAGAATGCGTATACTCAGCAGGGAATTCCTGCATGATCCATCAGAGTCATATTTCGATGGGCTTCCGAAGATGAATCCCCCCCGCCACCCAAGGAAGACATGCTTCCGGATCTTCTCGCTTGAGCGTCCCGACCTGCTTGATGACATCATATATCCGCAGGCAGAGAAGCTCCGTAGGATCATTGTAAATGAAAGCAGGAATGAGGGTTTCCATCCCATCGATTCTGAGGTACTCATGGGAAAGAGGATCAACATACTTGTTGAGCTTGAAAGTGATACAAGGCCAGCGATAAAGGTACATATTGGTCCACCTGCTTTTTCACCAGAAACACGAAAGTTCCTGGACAAGTGGGATAAGTCCCCTCATGCACGGGGTCCTTTCATAATGGATGACAGGCCGGTTGTCGAGGTTGAGCAGGCATCAAGATACAACGAGGTACTGATTGGCGCTCTCGAGGATAAAGACATAGGCGCACATTTGAATGGCGTAAAGGCATCCATCAGGATATATTCCCTTCCTGCGACTAAGGAGCAGAGGGAGCTGATGCAGAAATACATGACCAGGAACCTGACCGGATAATGCCTATCCTCCTGAGAATATCTCAAGGAACTTGAGGTCGTCTTCAGGCGTGACGATCTCGTCGGAAGTGACCGGGTTTCCGTTTTTTATGTACACATATGAGGCTTCGCGTACCTGCAGCATTTCCGCTACCTTCGCCACTGTCATGCTTTCACTTATCGACGTGGAGAAATGCCTTCTTCCCACTATGCTTATCATGATATTACAGCCCCGGGCAGATTTGAACTGCCGTCAACGGATCCAAAGTCCGGTATGCTTGGCCGCTACACCACGGGGCTTCCCTCCTTCATATTAAGGGAGTAAATAAAAGTCAGGTAACATTACATGAAAGCTAAGAATTTTTTGGAAGCATCTGCGTTTCACCCGTATCCCTGTCTATCACATATAGAGAGGAACCGTCGATCTGCGATGCGCATTCTATAGACCTGTATTTTATCGAGTTCCACTGCAGCATCCTCTTCACCGTGGAAAGAGCTGTCTTCTCAGTATTGTTCTCCTGGCTCAGATGAGTCAGTATTATCCTGGTGTTTTCATTGCATATTTCGGATAAGGCCTCTCCAGACTGGACGTTGGAAAGGTGCCCATATGATCCCTCAATTCGTGTCTTCAGGCCCTGGCTGTAGCTCCCCTTTCTCAGCATTTCGATGTCGTGGTTCGCCTCCATGGCTATAATGTCTGACCCCTTCGCTGCCTGAATAAGCTTATCGTCAACCTTTCCAAGGTCTGATATCACGGATATCTTGATCTTGCCTGCATTGAAAATATATGCAACCGGGTCCGCGGCATCATGAGATATATCTACGGCAGTAACCCTCAGGTCATCGATTGTTACCTCATCACGTATAGGGAAAGCATCTTTCAGTCCTAACGATGATATAGTCAGTTCCCTAGAGTATAGATCAATCTGCGCCTTCCTTGTCGCCACGGGAATCCCGGATGAATGATCAGAATGCTCATGGCTTACGAACAGGTTGATTGAATCAAATCCTGTACCAAGTCCCTCAATTCTCTGCTGGAATCTCCTGTAGGATATGCCAAAATCAACGATTGCCAAGGTTTTCCCGTCTGCAAGGAAAGAGCAATTCCCCCTGCTTCCGCTCGCAACCATACCGAAGTAGAGCCTTGACATATGTCGCAGGATTGCGTATTAATACAAATAATTAAGGCAGATCCGGTTGCTCTTCTTTTGAAAGCATGCCTATTCCCATCCTGGCATAAAGGAAGAAGTTCAGTATGTTATACACCAGGGCAAACCCGATCACAGGTATGCTTATGTAGATCTTGAAGTAGTTCTGTGTATAGATCGTTGCTCCAAGAGCAAGTGTGGGATGCAGAAAAACCTCGTAAGAAAAGTAGGATAGAAAGACCTGAGGAGAACTGAGCTCTTGAATTGAGACCGGTCCGTTAATCAAGATAGGTTTAGTTGGATAAACTTCCAGTGCAACAGTTTCAATAATGAACGAGCCCAACCCGCAGAAAAACGCAATCAGTGAGAATTTTCGCAAATTTTCCGGCAGGAGCCAGTATATTATCGTAACCGAAAGCACTACGGATGGGGCCTCAAGTGCAATATTGCCAAACTTTGAGATAACTGGATTTGCTCCATAAAAAAAGTAATATGGATATTGGAAATCGTTCGATACCAGGATTTCAAGAACTTTCGGACCAATTATTGCAAGTATTACAAGATTCAAGGCGATGAAAACAGTGCATGAAAGGATGCTTCTTTTTTCACCATATTCCATGATTCGCCCGAAGCCGATGACAATAAGCAATACAGCAAGGAATGAAGTGAGGATCCAGAAACCCATGATATATGGCGAATATGCTTCATTGTACCCTGTCGAGTCAAAGAGGCCAAATACAGTGACGGCTAACGGAAGAGAAAAAGCAATAAATCCCAATCCAGCAGCCCTGGAATGTGGGAAGTCGTACTCATCCTCCAAGGTTTTGTGGCTTGTTTGCTTCTTTCGTCCCGCATTAGTGACACGATCGATTGTATCCTGGGTTATTCCAAGGATAAGGATCCCCTTTCTGCCCAGTGTGTCAACGTCACCGGATAAGATTTTTCTTAATACCGTCATGGTTCCAGATCGCTTGATATCTATATGATCCTCGGATAACATGTATACAACAGGATCTCCGGAATGCCGCATTGTCATGTAGGAATCAAGACTTTCCAGCAAACTTATGGTAATCTTATTGCTTACAAGGATGTCATAAATCTGTATCAGGGCGCTTTTGTAGCCCTCGATGCTATAAGCGCTTACAACCTCAACGAGATTCCTGACCTTCTTGGAGATTGCATCAAGGATCTCCCTGGCGACATCTTCCGGCTTGACAGGGCCTCCGAGCGATGATGAAGAATCGCCGGTGAAACCAAGATATGCGTTTATTTCTCGATCCTGCTGTTTGCGTGGTTCTTCATCTGGCATCGCATGTCAATTGATAGCTGCTATAAAAAATACCCTGACTGCATCTGCATTGAAGCAAAAGCAGCAATATTCATAGGGATCTGATAGCTCTGGTATTGTGGCCGTAATAACAGCGGCAAACCATGGGAAATTTGGCAGGACAGATAAAGATCTCTTCGAACTCTCGATGGATTCCGCTTTTCCGATAGCTAAAAAATATGGTGATGCCATAGATCTTGTTATCTTTGCGAACGCCTTCGGTGGTGAATACGGCAATGTATCTGGCCTAAACAACCGGCTCTCCGCAGAATTGTTTGATTTTCCTGTTCCATCCGTAAGGATAGACAATACCAGTTCAAGCGGAACTTCCGCGTTACATATAGCGAAATCGCTTCTTCATTCTGGGGATGCTCATTCCATTCTTATCATAGGATCGGAAAAGATGTCGTCAGTACCGACGAGGCGGTCATCCTCGATAATTGCAAGCCTTCTTGATCCGGTGGAAAGATCGTCGGGACTTACTCTTCCATCGCTTGCTGCATTCCTTGCCCGCATGTATATGACGGAATTCGGTGCAAGCAGGGAATCCATGGCGCAGGTTTCGGTGAAAAACCACAGAAATGCAATGTGGAACGAAAATGCGCATCACAGGAAGGAAGTGAGTGTCGAGGAAGTGCTTGCATCCAGGGTCATAGCGAGCCCCCTTACACTGTACGAGTACTGCCCGATCAGCGACGGATCCGTGTCAATTCTGCTTTCTGGTGACGACGTAGCGGCATCTCTTTCCAGAAAGGCCGTAAGGATAGGAGGATCTTCGTTATATTCAGATACATCCCAGGTCTCGCTGAGAGATGATATTATGCAGTTGGAGGCGGTAAGGAGATCCTCTGCCCAGGCAATGAAGCAGGCAGGGATTACTCCCAGTGACATAGATTTTGCCGAGCTTCATGACATGGCGTCCATACTTGAGCTGGTTGAGACAGAAGCGGTCGGCTTTTTCCAGAGGGGAACTGCATGGAAGGAGATCATGGAGGGTTCGATGAACCCTGACGGCAGCATTCCAGTCAATGTCAGCGGAGGGCTTCTTGCGCGCGGGCACCCGATCGCCGCAACCAGCCTTGCCCAGGCATATGAGGCTTTTGTTCAGCTGACCGGAAATGCCGGCCAGAGGCAGCTCAATAATCCCCAGTATGCCCTGTCAGTATCCATGGCTGGATTCGGGAACTCGGCCACATCGATTGTTTACGAGACGATCTGATGTCCCTCTATATATGCCCGAAATGCAGATCCGCCATGATGAAGGAGGAGCAAAAATGCAGTAGATGCTCTTCGGAAACGGTAAGATCCGATTCTATATCATGGAAGATCATGGGTCATGTGGAACTCTTCTCGACCCTGGAAGGATTCCCGGAGAAATACCACCTGTACCTGCTGGAATCGAGCGTAAGAAAGTTATTCTGCTTCTCAGAATCTTCCTACAAGGAAGATGCATCCGTATTCCCGGATATGAAGGAAGGAAAGATGATCTGCCTGCCTGCACTGGATAAATAAATCTGAGTCGGAAAGGCAATCACATCATGTTGAGCTGTTCTTTGGCATAATCCGTCATGAGGGATGGATTCCACGGAGGTTCCCATACCAGCTCGACGTCAGCTGCGTCCACACCCTGAAGGTTTTCCACAACCCTCTGTGCCTCTGCCAGTATCCATGGCGTTACGGGGCAAGTAGGTGCAGTCATCGTCATCTTGATGTATACCTTGTCGTCGTTTATCTGTACTTCGTATACAAGACCCAGGTTCACGATATCCATGCCTATTTCAGGATCTGATACGGATTGAAGTGCATTGAGGATTTCCTCTTTAGTTACCATATTATCATCTTCTAAGTTTATAAATGTATTTAACCTTTATCTGACTGTTTTAGCTATAATCCTCAATCGTAGTTCAGTTTCGAGAATCTTGTGGACATTGCATTCCTCAGTGACTCAAGTATAAGTGTTTCACGAGTCACCTTGTTATCTGACAGGTAGCCGACAATGCCCTCCTTTTCACCGATGCCGCCTATCCCATACAGGGCTTCAAACGCGTGGGACATGTCCATTCCCCTCTTGATCTCGTCGACTATGTGACAAGGTATATTGAATCCGCTGCTGAACCCGTATGATCGCTCGCCTGTGATATCAATGATGCAGCAGCAGTGGAAGTCAAAGTATTCGCCGGATGCGCTGTCATGGAATAACCCGGATTCGATCCCTATCGAATAATCTGCCTTGCCGGCGGACTGCTCCGCACGGCTCACGGCCATTTGCATGGTATCATCGCCGAATGGCTGTTCGCTCTTGGTGCTGTACTCTCTGTTTATGGAAACGCTGCTCTCCTTGAGAATGGAGGTAAAGTAAGCCTTCGCTGCAGAGTGCTTCAGACTGTTGTTGGTCGATATGATAGCGGATACAGGCCTCAGGCGCCTGCCCTCAGCATCAATTGCTCCAGATGCAATCCTGGAGGACTTGACCGCAATAAGATCATCCGCCCTTATGACTGGAACCCTGACAATCCGAAGCGCCTTAAGACCATGTGCGACCCTTTCCCTGTTTATCCGGATTGCGGTCCCTTCCGTTTCACGCGATACAACAATTGCACTGTACCCTGGATCCAGCGTGGAATTGCCCTCTTCAGAACCAAGCTCGCGTATGCTGTAGGATTTGCATCTGCCCTCTAGGTATCGGGAGACCGTCTCGTATCTTTTATTATAGGGCGGTATCGAGTAACTCTTCCTCAATCTCGCAAATTCATCGGTTGATAGTCCGACTATAACAGGCTCGCCAAGAGATACCGCCGCATCAAGAAGTGCCCTGTGGCCTTTGTGGAGAAAAGAGAATGTGCCGCCGAGGATTGTTGCCATGTTGCGTTATGATACCTTGGCTGGAGAGCTTGCTATTTCCAATGCTTCCTCTTCCAGCGTCCTTGAAAGGCGTTTGATCCCCTCGTGGATATCCTCGACTGATGGGTAGCTGAAATTTATGCGCATGTTGTTCCTCCTCTCGGCGTTAGGGTAGAATGACACACCGCTGATATATGCAACGCCGTTCTTTACGGATCTTGCAAGCATCCTGGTTGTATCTATCGCCGGATCGACGGTTGCCCAGACGAACATTCCACCGTCAGGCTTGGACCACTTTGAATTTTCGGGGAAGTTCTCCGACAGCGCCTTGAGCATTGCGTCCCTCTTCTTCCTGTATATCTCTATGTTCTTGGGTATCTGCTTCTTCATTATATCACGCTTTAAATACTCATAAGCAACGTATTCGGACAGTGTGTTGGTGGAGAGATCCAGGGCCTGCTTTAGCAGGTTCACCTTTGAGATGAATTCCTGATCACCAAGCACATAGCCTATCCTCAGGCCCGGAGTCATTACCTTCGAGAACGTCCCCATGTAGATGACATAATTATCGGGATCCATGCTCTTGATACTCGGTATCTTAGATCCATAGTATCGTAATTCGCCATAAGGATTATCCTCAACTATCGGTATGTTATAATCGACAGCGAGCTCGATGAGGTGCTTCCTTCTCTCGAGAGAAAGCGTGTATCCTGCAGGATTGTGGAAGTTCGGTATAACGTATATGAATTTTGGCAGCTTTCCGTTTGCTTTCATTTCAGCAAGCTTGTCCTCCAGAAGATCCGTTCTTATTCCATCTTCATCCATCTCGATTCCGACCATGTTCACCATGTTTGCGTTATTGGCGCTTATCGCCCCTACATATGTGGGAAGTTCGGTAATGACGGACTCTCCAGGCTGGACAAGAACTTTCGAAACGGCATAAAGAGCCTGCTGGGACCCGCTCGTTACGTTGATCTGTTCTTCTGTGCAGTCTATCTTCTCGGTTTCCTTGACCAGCCTCTTTATCTGCTCCCTCAATGGTTTTATACCCTGGGTTACGCCATACTGGAATGCGTTGGCTGAAGAGTTCTTGAAAATGTCTGCCATTATTGACTCCAGATCCTTAATCGGGAAAGTGGCAGGATCCGGCATCCCTCCACCGAATGATATCAGGCCCTTTGTGTTGGCCATTTTAAGCAGTTCCCTTATCTCGGACGGCTTCATCGCGGATAGCATACTGGAAAAGGTGAATTTCATATAGATCAAATAAGTAATTGCCGGTAAGCATATAAAGTCTTCAACAGATTGAGTGATTAAGGCACTTTCCGGATTTTTCGGATGTGGCAATCCGCAACGAAACTATTCTTAGGCACTGCAACCAAAATACATGTTTTATCAGCCCTCTTGAAGAATCTCAACGATACTGGGGATGTGCCTGCATCCACGATGATGGACCAACCATCTTATCCTGCCAAAGATAATGGATGAATGACATGCTCCCTGCATTCGTGTCACCACGGCACAGAAAAATGCTTATGCCTGATAACACAGTAAAAGGCAAAAATTATTTAAAAAGCTAGAATAAACTGCAGAATGGATTCAAAGAAAACCTGGAAAGTTAGTCTTATCGGCCCGGCAGGTGTCGGCAAGAGTTCGCTGGTTTCCAGGATCGTATACGGATCCGATGCCGCGGGTTTCGATCCCAAGGCGATGAAGAGGAAGTCGGTGGTATACGAAAAATCAGGACTGAAGATCAGTGCAGACCTGTTCTTCCTTGAACTCGGAACCGGAGGCGGTGACGATAAGCTTCTTTCCGGCTCAAACGCAATCGTAATCGTTTCCGATGTAACGAACGGGCATTCTCTCGATGATGCGGATATGCTGCTGAAGTATACGAAGACTTTTTCGGACAAGTCCGTTCGTATACTGGTTGCGACGAAACAGGATCTCAGATACGAGGCTCAGTTCTGGGAAAAGGAGCTGAAGGAACTCGCAGACAAGCATGGCGTCCCCTATGTGCTTACAAGTGCAAAGAACAACGGGGACTCCGGCAGGTTCCTGGATGCGCTCGTTGATTCCCTCGCTGGCAGGTTCGTACAGAAAGGTAAGAACTGATGGCAAGAATCCTGTGCGGCCAGCTTGTTTTCGAAGTCGAGCGATCAGTTCCAAGCCAGGTCTATAATCGGTACAGGATTGGATCAATTGTCGGGCAGGATCTGAACCTTACGAGGTTTGAGCTGGGTTTTCTTCTCCTTCATGCGAAGGCAGTCTTCAGGGACATGGATGCAGGATCGAGGTTGGATCTGCTTCAGAAGGTTCTCTCTGAAGATAGCGATATGGGCATTCTGATCGCGTTCTCGCATCTCAAGATAAAGGGTTATGTCCTGAAAGTAGAGCAGGATCAGCTTTTTTACAGGAAAAAGGACGAGAAGGCATGGATGGGCAGGCTAAAAGTTGCAGGAGAGCAGGATTTTCTTGACCTCTTGCATCTTTCTCGTAACGAGGGTACATCTTATTCGATTGTGGATGGCGACGGCGGCACTTCGATGTACGATGTTGCTGAAGTCGAACCTGCGGGAGAAATGTATCATTCTTCGCAGACTGGATCGGCAATCATGCTTGGAGGATTCCGTCTTTCAGCAGGCTCGTCAGATAACATGGACATGAAGAAGCTTGGCTACGACATATACATAATGGATCGCCCAGATCTTGTCGATGCAGGGATTTCAGATGCAATGAAAGATCAGGTTATAAGCGATCTTGGAAAAAGGGGCATTGCGGCCAGAACAGGTTTCAAGTATGGATCTGATCTCCGCCTGTACAGGAAGAGTGTTGAGGATCATGCCGATTACCTGCTGCACATAAATGACGGCGCAAGGATAAAGTGGTATGAGATCGCAAGGGCAGTGAGGGTTGCCTCAGCGGTAAGGAAAACGTTCCTGATTGCCCTTTTCGATAATAACAGGATAAGATATTTTTCGGTGTCGAGAAGAATCGAGGTCTAGATTATATCTGAGCCTCGAAGTCATCAATTGCGTAGTTGAATGCCTGGTAGTCTGAAATTGTTCCCCGGTTCTTCAGTATCTCCCTTGCAAGGAGCCAGTACACAACTGCGAGCGATCTTCTGCCCTTGTTGTTCGTCGGTATAACAAGATCTATGTAGTCGGTCTTATTGTTTGCATCGCATAGCGCAATGATGGGTATTCCTATCTTAATTGCTTCCTTTATTGCCTGGGTATCCGCAAGCGGGTCGGTAACAACTATTACTCTTGCTTCTGTATAGTTCTGCAGCTGCGGGTTCGTGAGCGTGCCGGGCACAAACCTGCCAATTATCGCCTTGACTCCCGTTACTTCTGAGAATTTAGATACCGGCCTGAAGGCATACTGCCTCTGCGCAACCACGAGTATCTGCGATGGCTCAATCCTTGCAAGCATGCTGCCTGCGACGATGAGCTTGTGATTTGTCTTCTTTATATCGAGGATGTATAAGCCGTCGTTCCTGATCTTGAAGATGTAATCCACCATGTCGCTGGATTTGACCTGCGTTCCGATATGCACACCAGACTTCTGGTATTCTTCCTCAGGTATCAGCAGCTGTTCTGCCTGTATATTATCTCCTTCCAAAGTTACTACCTTCCAGCCTAATCTCTTCTCAATATATTTATTTGGCGTTAACAAGACATTGAATGCGATAAGTGGATCGACCTAAATCCCTTGTAAATAAGTTTCACAATGATACAAAAGAAAGTTTAAATCGAAGACGAAGAATCCTATTGATTTTCACTTCCTTCATGATTTTAAGGGAACTATCATGAATGGTGACAAAATAATAACGCAAAATAAACAAGTTGAGGTACTTCATGTTGGTTCGCTCATTCACGATTACCAAAGTGCCCAATTACTCTCGGTCCTATTATAACTAGCCATTAAGGAGGTTAAGTCAGAGAGGGGCGGTATCCACTTTGTCATATTCCCAGGAAAATGTCTTCTGGTCGGGGTAAAAAGCCCTGTAGGAATTTGTTGGAATGAGCTTCTCTCTAATTGGTGTGCCCTGAAACTTGGTTGGCGCTTTGGCATCCAGGGGCATCAGAACTACCTGGGTCCGAGGATATTCGGGAGGAAAGACAGCTACCTCGTCGGTATGAAAATAATAAAGATATTCGCAGATCCACTTTGAATAGCGCGTCTTGAGGCGTTTAGGCAGCCGAGCGTTGAAGTCGAGCATCAATACGTCTCCTGAAGATGTTCTTAGCTCATGTTGTAAGTCCACGGCATTAAGCGCAATCCCATTTTTCTCAAAATGAATGTTCACCTGAGGATCAAAAAGTGCCCATTTACCTATGCTTTCCAGATAACATTCTACAACGACATGTCCTGCTCCATACGGTCTTGTTTCAACATCGTGAGTCCTTAAGTAGAGAACACGGGATTTTAGTCCATAGCAGTTAAGTGCCGCATGCAGTAATATGCTGTATTCAACACATCTAAATTCCCTGCCAATTTTTGCTTCTTTTAGAATCTGTATGGGTTCAGCAACCGATGGTTCATTAATCCCATTATGCTTCCATTGGTTATGAGCCCAGTTTGTGATTAGAATTGCTTTTTCATAGTCTCTGGTTATACCTTTGAGAAGTTTTTCTATTTTGGTAAAGGTCCTAAAATTTTCCACAAAGCTTGGGTCGTAAGCGAAGTAATTACAGGAAGAGACCTGGGAATCGTCCTCTTCTATGAATTCTATCTTACTGCATTCTTGAAACCCAGCCATGCTTACCGGAACAATAACTTGTTATTATGTATTATTTGCTTTCTTTTCGTCTTCAGCTTCCCCTTCAATATGGGCTTACGAGAACCAATCTACAAGTTTCATGATCACTCCACTCCGGAACGTTGCCTCTTCAGTAATATCAGCTACCGAGCAAATGATTCCCTTTATGCAATCATGGTAAGCTGGCGTTTCCGGCGCTGATCATTTAAAACTGTTTCAGTCTAAAAAGGCGCAATTGAAAAGGACAAATACTATCATCAGATACTATGCCATGATGAATGAATACTACGTGGACATTGGAGGATATAGCGTATTTTACAGATCATCTATTTCACCGAACCACAGGGGATCGCTGGTGCTGCTTCACGGGAGAAGCTTTACTTCAAAGGACTGGGCAGGAATAAAGGCGTTTGACATATTCACCGAAAATGGATATGATGTGTACGCACCCGATTATCCTGGATTTGGGAATTCACAGAACAACCCTGAGTATAAATTTTCACGAGATTTCAAGAACTCTTCAAGGTTTATACTCGATTTCAGCAAAAAACTCGGACTGGTCAATTTCAACCTTGTAGGACCATCAATGGGAGGCGGCGTTACACTGAGGACACTCTTGGATTATCCAGACCTTGTCTCATCCGCAGTTGTCATCGGAGCTTCCGGTGTGGAGCCAATGAAGGATGATCTTCCAAGCGTTAAAGTTCCCTTGCTCATTCTCTGGGGAGAATTTGACGACGTCATAAATATAGAGGATGGGGTCCTCCTGAAAAACCTTGTAAAGACTTCAGAACTCAAGATTGTTCCTGGAGCGAAACATGCTGTATATCTCGATAACCCATCATTTTTCTTTGACGAAATGAAGAAATTCCTGGAAATACAGAAGAATTAACCTGGTACTTCGAGTTCGTTTTCCTTGAAATGTCAGGGTTCTGTTCTTCTTATTGCTGGATCAGGGAATTGATAATGTCAACAGAATCCTTTATTCCAACCTCGACCCGAATAGATCCGGAGTTATTCCAATACTCTTCTTTTCCTTGTCTGAAAGTCGCCGTATGACCCCGTGAATGGATTGGATGTGACAGTTACTGCTACTCAAATAGATGTATCATTCCCATTCTATCGTTGCAGGCGGCTTGTTGGTGATATCATAGACAACCCTGTTTACCTCGGTCACCGCATTCGTGATCTTCGTCGACAACTGATCCAGAAAGTCCCATGGAGGCTTTGAGAATGTACCACTCATCGCATCGCCGGTTTCGAACATTCTTATTGCAATGGTTTCACCGAATGATCTCTTGTCCCCATGAACGCCAGTTGTTCTGACGGGCGCTAGTATGGCAAAGTACTGCCATGGTAAACTATCCTTGAGCTTGGCCTCAACCTCCTTTTCGACTATCTCGGTAACACGCTTGATGATGGCAATCCTCTCAGGCGTGATGTCGCCAAGTATCCTGACTGCCAGTCCGGGTCCGGGAAAAGGCTGCTTCGATGATTCGAGCCCCAGGTATTTTGCGATCTCCCTTATCTCATCCTTGTACAGATCCCGCAAGGGCTCAACAAGTTTCAGATTCATCTTTTCAGGCAGGCCTCCCACATTGTGATGTGACTTTATGACATCCCGTACGCCGCCACCACTCTCTATCCAGTCGGGAGCTATGGTGCCCTGCATAAGGGTCTCTGCACCTGTCTCCTTTGCAACCTTCTCGAACTCATCTATGAATATCTTACCTATGATTTTCCTCTTTCTTTCAGGTTCCGTGATTCCGCTCAGGCCATTTATGAAGGCAGAGGAGGCATCTATAATCCTGTAGTTGAGATCGAACTTCCTGAATATTGCTTCTGTCTTTTCCTTCTCACCTATTCTTATAAAGCCAGTATCTATGAAAACAGCGATCGACTTACTGCCAATTGCCCTGTTCGCAAGTATCGCGACTATAGTGCTGTCAAGGCCGCCTGAGCATGCCACGACTGCCTTTCCCACGACATTCTTCCTGATATACTCCTGAGCTTCCTCGAGGAATTTCTCCACCTGAAACACATCCTGTAATGCTGAGGGATAAAATATGCTTTCTTCATGCAATTGCGCCTTGAATGTTGTGCTAAGAAGAGCCTTGATATTTACTGATGAGATTCTTGCACAAGTACCGATTATCTGGAAATCCTAATCATTTAGCCAAATGTTCAACAATTTAAGGAATATATTTATTTGCAGTTATGAATAGGTGGATGAAATGGGAAAGCTGAGCGGTATCCTGGTAGGGTTCACTGTCCTTGCCCTAATGGAGTTCTTTATTCTCTCTTCATTCTATGTTCCCCTTGAGAACTGGTTATCACCGCATTTCGGTCCTGAAGTGTATTTACTATTTGGTCTCCTGTATTTTCTGCTTGGTAATCCACTGAACAGCACCTTGCTCATCACAACGCAGATAGTTGTGGCCGTAAGCATAGGGTTGGCGACGAGGAAAGGCAGCAGGGCCATTGGGGCAGCTATATCAGTTTTCAGCCTTTCATGGTTCTTCATATACCTGACAGGTTTCTATATTGTAAGCCAGACCGGAATCCTTGGATCCAGTGGATCCCTTCCCTTTGTGAGCCTGGGAGGAATTGGGCTTCCTTCCGGATCCCTTGGAGTGTTTACTTCGTTTCTCAGTGCGATCCCTCAGGGAACAAACCTGGCTTCCCTAGTTAATGAACCCATTATAAGAAGAATACCGTATGTGCTACCGGGTCTTGAGTCCTCTTTATTTGGGGGCAGTCTGGGAGCCTCGACCATAGAATCTTCAATACTTCCTTTCGCTATATATGACATAATCAATTTTGTGATTGTTGTTGCAATCGCAGGAATTGTGGGATTTCTTGTTGGCAGACCTTTGAGGAAAAAGAGAGCGACACCGGTAGAGGAGCCCATAGCACCGTCTGTAAGTGCAGCATCTGTAGTGACATTTCTTTTAGTTATTGTCGTCGTTGTGCTTCTGCTCACCACAATGGTTTCTCCTGTCAGCGTAAATAACAATGCACAAAACAGTCCCGGTGCAACGGTACAGCTGGAAAGTACAATAGCATCGAATCCTGCTGTTCTGGCTTATATTCCATATTATGCCTATGCTTCCATTGCAGGAAGCAACCTGCTGGAGCATCAATATGTCAATGCATCCTCACTGGGATCTGCAACGCAGACAGCCAGTTTCCTGGTCTCACCCAACGGTTCAGTATATACGCTCCTGACGATGATGCAGGGCGACACCAATTCCTCAGCTATTTCGCCAGGAGGGTTGGATGGGGCAACCTTTGCCATCATGATGGACTCATCGTCGCTGGTTAACCTTCTTTATAATCCGCTGACAAAATCAGTATCGGTCGGGATCGGTTCCATTGACATCAAGAGCCTGCTTAATCTCTTACCACCGGAATTGTTACTCATCGGTTTTGACAAGAATGTTTCTACCACTACTGCAAGCTCCGCTGCACATGATGTGTTTTCAGCGTACGGCATAAGCAACCAGATCCTCATTTTCACCTTCTCTGGATCAGGCGTTTTGTCAATTCCTGGACTGTCTAGCTCCTCCTTCTTCTTATACGGATCCAGCGCATCCTTTGGGGCGTCCATGGCAAATTATACGAAAAATGCACTGCCATCATTCGGTAACGGCGATGCCTCAGATCTCCTGTCCGCCGAGATCAGCAATGGGTGGGCTGTTCCAGGGAGCGCCAATGATACCCTAGGATCCTCGCTGTTTATGAGTGGATTTGTGAATGGGTCCGAATTCTCGAGTTTCGATAATGCCTTTCCTGTCAGCGTGAACACTACCAAGATGGGCGCATCTGGTATCGTTCAGTTTGCGGGTATGTTTGCTTCCAATGATTTCAAGATAAATTCCCATCCAGGACAGGATAACCTAACTGCTAACATGCTAACCGGCATAGATCAGCAATTCACCCTCAGTTCCCCTAATCCAGAGATGATGATGCTCATTGCACCTGGATCATATCCTTATAATGTCACCATACCAGGACTGAGTGGTTATTTCATCAATGTGTTTGCAAACGATGCGAACCTGGTCAAATCTCTGGGACTCAACTCCTCGTTTCCAGGAGTTCATGTCAATTCGACTGTTTCTGTGAGCCCCGATACAGTTCTTGGCAATATATCAAGCAGGGTTACCCAGGCGGTAACGCTCTCTATATGGATCAATGCGACATCAGCACCATCTGTAATGGTGAATGCAACAGTCTGGAACAACGGTTCTGCCCCGATATACAATGTCAGGGTGACATCGCCTTTCTCAACAGATTATTCATCGCTCATACTGGGAACATCGGGATCTGGAAATCATACGTTCGCAAGCATAGCTGCACATTCCAGCGCCTTCTTCGTTGTTAGATATAACCTCACAAGATCCGGATACTACTATTTCCAGCCTTCGCTTCTTCAATACACCTACAACAATACGCAATACGCACGTTACTCTGCTCCGGTGTCGAAGGCTGTCGGTTCCGAATCCATGATAACCGCATACACGGAGCCATTCGACAGCGAGGTCGGATCATTCATCGGGCCGCAGTTTGAAACAATACCTGGCCTGGGCATACCGCTGCTGCTTGGACTGTTCGGCCTTCTTGTCCTGATTGATATATTCATAGAATACAAGGCTCTGCGAAGATGGCTATCCAGGCCGAGATGAAGGATCAAAACTGTTAATCGTCATGACAACATCACCGGAATTGCCCCCATATGGTGGAGAAATACCATGAATGAAATTTGGACAGAAAAGTTCAGGCCGAAGAGCCTTTCCGAAATCGTTGGCCAGAAGGAAAACATTGAGAAGCTGAAAGGCTTTGTAAGGGCCAAGGATGTGCCGCATCTGATATTCTCGGGACCTGCCGGGACGGGAAAAACAACGGCTGCAATGGCGCTTGCTATTGAGCTGTACGGTGAAGCATGGAAAGAGAACTTCCTTGAATTGAACGCTTCCAATAATCGCGGAATCAATGTTATCAGGGGCCATGAGGATCGCGAAGGCAAAGATACGGGGCTCGTGAGCGTGAAGGATTATGCAAGACTTAAGCCGTCGAATGATCTAGGCTTCAAGCTGATCTTTCTGGACGAAGCGGATCAGCTGACGGGCGATGCACAGGCAGCCCTCCGCCGTACCATGGAGGTCTATTCCTCATCGACCAGGTTCATCCTGTCATGCAACTATTCATCACAGATCATTCCACCGATACAATCAAGATGCGTCATCATGCGCTTCCGGTCTCTAGAGGAATCGGCCATCAAGGACAGGATAAGGCAGATTTCGGGCCAGGAGAAACTCGCCCTTTCAGATGAGATCGTGGATGCAATTGCCGAGGTTGCTGAAGGTGACATGCGGAAGGCAATCAACGTCCTGCAGACAATGGCATCGTCTGGAGACATATCCGAGAAGAGGGTATACGAGATGTTCGGTTATTCCTCGAGCGAAGAGTTCGCATCGCTGGTATCTGCGGCGCTTGAGCATGGACTGTTCGACGAGGCAAGGGAGAAGCTCGATGAGCTGATGATCAAGATGGGCGTTTCGGGCATTGATATCTTGAGGGGGATGCATTCCGTCGTTAGAAGACATCGCATGCCGGGAAAGGAGAAGCTTGAGGTTATCATTGCGCTCGCAGAGGCTGAGTACAGGATCGTAGAGGGCGGAAGCGACAATATACAGCTGGATGCCCTTCTTGCAAGACTGGTTAAGATTGGATCAGAGTTCAGCTGAAATAGTCATAGAGGGTTGATGGCGCCTTCTTTACCTCATCCCGAAGCTTTGATATGTTCTTCTTCATCTGGTTCTCCTTCCTGCGTGCGGAGAACAGGTATCCGATGTCCCTGGAGCCCTCGTATGTGAGTATGTGCACTTCTCCTGCATGAGCCCGTCCGGTTCTGCCCCTGCGCTGTATCGTCCGGATATCAGAAGGAACTGGTTCGTAGAATATTACCACGTCGGTGGCAGGTATGTCGAGGCCCTCCTCGGCAACGCTTGTGGCTACCAGTACATTGTAAATGCCTTCCCTGAACTGCTCGATGATTTTATGCTGCTCTGAGCGCGAAAGACCTATATCAGAATCATGAGAAGCCTGGCCTACGAATCTCACCGGTCGCACGAGGGAGGAGTGTTCCGTAAAATATGCAGTCACGATCTCCGAAGTCTTGCGATAATGCGTGAATATGATGATTCTTGAATCCCTGTTCTTCTGGATTGCCTCCTCGCATATCCGAAGCGCTATGCTGCACTTCGGGTTCTCCACCTTTTGGATGTCACATGTCTCAATTAGCCTTAGCAGTACCTTATAGTGCTCTGATTTTTCTATTATTGAGATGGTCCTCTGCATGCTCTTCTCTTCGCTGTGCAGCATTTCTTTGAAGTAATTGTAGAATATGAGGTACCCCTGGCTTTCAAGGTATTCTGCGGCATAGTCAATCCTTATTGCCGCGGTTATGTATGGAATAATGGAAAAAAGCTTGCTTTCACCGTTTCTTGCCCTGTCGGATATCTCCCGGGACGCCTCGATGAGGTTCTTCCGGGATATGCTGGATATCTGAAAGATGCCTGATTTCTTCAGTCTATCCAGGATTTCAAGATATATCTGCTTCAGGACAACATATATTTCTCGAACATCGTCAGGCTGCTTGATCCTTGTGATGTTTATCTTTACTTCATTGACGTATTTGCGTACGTCAGGATCATCTTCAGTCTTGATCTTCACTTTCTCTATACCTAGCGCATTTGTTATTTCAGTCAATTTATCCATGCTCGAGCCTGGACTGGCTGTCAGGCCCAAGACCATCCGCTTCCGGGCTTCAAGGAATTTCTGGGCTACTTCGACATATTGGTAATTGCCAACTGCCCTGTGAACCTCATCGAAGATTATGAGGCCAAACTTTTCGATTCCGTATATTCCCTTACGAAGATCATTCCATGCAACCTGTGGCGTGCAAACGACGACAGAAGATCGAAGCCAGAGTTCTTCCCTTGAGGCTGCATCTATGTCACCTGTCAGAAGACATATTTCTTTCTCCGAAAGAAGGAGCAACTTCTTCATGGTGGAAAAATGCTGATCGACCAGGGGTTTGGTGGGAGCAAGAAACATCACCTTACCTTTTCCTTCTCTCAGGGTTCTGGAAGCGGCCATTGCGGCTATGACTGTTTTTCCGAGACCTGTCGGTAAGACGACAATAGAGTTCTTCAACCAGATCTCCCTGAATATGTTAATCTGGTATTCTCTTGGATCTATACCCTCAAGGTGAAAGTTGAGATCTTCCATTTATGAATGCTGGATGCAAATGAAAGCGATTAAGCTTTCCCGACTTTGCATTTGATTGGTAGTTTTTTATTGGAAGTTGTGATGCAGCCTCAAGGGCCGGTAGATCAGCGGTAGATCGCCTGCTTCGCAAGCAGGAGGGCTCGGGTTCAAATCCCGACCGGTCCA
>JBMFWM010000033.1:0-18698 GCA_049965275.1 Thermoplasmata archaeon
GTTTTAGCTATCTCTTGTTCAGAGAGCAGGAAAACATCTCTAAGTATAAAAGTCCTGACCGGGTTGTTAAATTTGTCCACAACAGCAGCTCCCTGCGAATCCATGCTGACACATTTCTGAATGGCCTGCTGTAACGTATCATCGAGGCTTACAACCACGTCAGGAAGGGCTCTCCTTACTTTAAGGCTTGTAAGATCCTTTATTCTCTCTGCGATCATTCTATCCTCCTTTCCCAGCTTAGTGGTGTATGGCGTCTTGGTTACTATGTCTTTTATATCCACTATGATGTAACCAAGAACTATCCATATCAGGAAAAGGGTTGAGTAAACCAGTACAGTCGAATATGCAGCATATATGAGTTCAACTGAAGTTATGATAGAAGCGACGATCGCTAGGATGACCTCCTTATAGTCTTTGGTCCTGGACCACAGCCCTTTGGCACCTCTTAGAAGCATGCGCTTACCCCGCCTCAAGCCAATCCTAATAAGGGAGAAGTCTGCAATAATGTGGATAAAGAGACCTCCCAGGGAAGCAATAGTTCCAAGTATGATGAAAGCCGTCTCATTGGGAAGCCTTGTAATCATGATTAAAGGAATGATGAACAGAACAAGCGATATTGTTATGTTCCCTGCTATTGGCTGGTCTCTTATCTTTTTTGCAAAGAAGGAGGGAAAGCTTCTATCCACTCCCATCCTGAAGATTGTTCTAGAGGCGGCAGATCCGAAGGAAAGGAGAGCCAATATTCCGTCGTTGATCGAAGCAATGGCTACAACGATAATAATGTAGTAACTGTAAACCGAAAAATGATTCTCCAATATACCAAGTATTGGAAGTCCGCCAGCAGCTGGAATTGAAATGCCCAGATGGAGCAGGAGATTGTAAATTCCATATAGGAAGATCGTGGCAAGGGCACCTCCCACCATTATAACCGAAACAGCTGCCCTTCCCACCGTTTTTTCCGGGTCCTTGATCTCTCCTGAAATTGGCGCAATTGATCCGTATCCGGTGGGAATACTCATCGCAAACAGAATGCCCAGCGCGAGGTATCCGCTGGAGATGTGCATTGTAATTGGATTCGGGATGTAAGCAGAACCTCCTGAGAGAAAGATGGAAAAGGCAAAGATCACCACTATAACCAGAATTTCGACAATGCCTGTATATACGGCATATTTCGAGGACGGCCGAACACCAAGGATCAAGAACGTAATGGCTGGTATAATTATGACGAAGAAGATCAGGTAGCTTGATATCCCGAATATTGTGTTAACAACAAAGACTGCCCCGACCACATAAGCCATAGCATAAAGAGAGGAGTAAAAAAGATACATCCATCCAGTGCTTAGTCCAACGCGTTCAGTTAGCGCCTGAAAAGCGTATGTATAGTAGCCTCCCGAGGTCCTGAATCTCTTGGAAAGCTGCATTACTACAAGACCGTTAATCAGGACAAGAAGCATTCCTATTATCATTATCAGGGGCGCAAGCGCCCCTCCGTATTCCAGCGCAACAGCTCCATATGTAAGGAGACTCAGAAGTGGCGACATGCCTCCGAAGGAGAGGAAAAATACATCCCGCAGCCCAAGGCTTCGCTTGAGATCAGCGGGTTGCTGGTTCTCTTTAATCTGATCGGCCATTTCCATGCCACATTCCATTACTTAATATAAATTCGTGACTCATAACCGAATGATTAATGCGACAGGGCTAGACCCTGAAAAGGGCAAAACCAAAACCGCCGGCGTTATCATTGCCCGATATCACTATTATCTGCACAATATACGGATATAATTCACCAGCAAGCGGGTCTGAAACCTTCATCTGGGACACAGCAGCCTGGTTCACTGTAAGGTTCAGCTGAACGAGGGTGCCATTCGCTGTTATTGTGACATGCTCGTAATTGTCTGTGCCGTTCATGGATGTTATGTTTACCCAATTTGCTGAAGTGTTGTTCAGGGGCGATATATCATAAACGTAAATGTTGATTGGCAAAGCATTCGAATAGACAGTGAAATTGATGTTTAACTCTGAGGTTGCGTTACTGACAAAATATTCCTTTGAGGTATGGTTATCTATGCTAAAGTAACCTGTAGATGTCAGCGTCAGCGACGGGGTACTTGCATTTAAGGTCAGATAAGCGACACCGCCAAACACGATAAGGGCTGCAACTGAAATCGCTATCCCTGCCTTGAGTGAGATCATCATCCCCTCATTGATGATTGATATATATAGGTTACATATAACTTATCGATAACTTACCAGTTATCTATTTATATCGGTCAATAATTCACAGGTGATTAAATGGTTCAATATAAGTGGATCGCGCTTTCCAACACCACGCTCGGAGTGTTGATGGCAACAATAAACGGAACGATTATCTTGATCTCACTGCCCGCTATCTTCAATGGGCTTGGCGTGAATCCCTTTGCGCCTTCCTCGTTTGTCTACCTTCTCTGGATATTGATGGGATATGGCGTGATCACTGCAGTTCTTCTAGTAACCGCGGGCAGGCTTTCCGATATATATGGCAGGGTTCGGCTATTCAATCTGGGGTTCCTGATCTTTACAGTAGGGTCAATCCTCTTGTACGTTACGCCGGGAAAAGGAGATACTGGCGCAATGGAACTCATAATCTTCAGGATGATCCAGGCTATTGGAGCATCATTTCTTTTTGCTAATTCTGCAGCTATAATCACGGACAGTTTCTCCCCAGGGGAAAGAGGAAAGGCAATGGGCATCAATCAAATTGCCGCTCTTGCAGGCTCTCTTGTTGGTCTGATTCTTGGAGGCATTTTATCTGCCATTCATTTTGATTATACTTTTACCCTTTTCAATATAAAGCTCACGCTTGTCTTTGACTGGAGGCTTGTCTTTCTAGTTAGCGTTCCTGTAGGTATACTCGGAACTGCATGGTCTTACTGGAAGCTGAAGGACAATGCTGTCAGGCACAAAGATCAGAAAGTTGACATACCCGGAAATGTAACATTTGCTTCCGGGTTGACCCTGCTGTTGCTTGGAGTCACATACGGACTGATGCCTTACGGTTCATCATCCATGGGATGGAATGATCCTTGGGTTCTTCTCTCAATGTTCGTTGGAACAGCTCTTCTAATCGTATTCGTGATAGTCGAAACATTTGTTCCACAGCCGATGTTCAAGATGCATCTATTCAGGACAAGGCAGTTTGCATTTGGCAGTATTGCGGGAATGCTCCAGTCCATGGGCATGGGCGGAGTGATGTTCATGATGATCATCCTCCTGCAGGGAATATGGCTCCCTCTTCATCTTCCGGAAAGTGTTCCATTTTCTCAAATACCATTCTATGCAGGAATATACATGATACCGATGATGGCAGGTTTCGTCATATTCGGTCCAATCAGCGGTGCGATATCTGACAAGATAGGAGCAAGACTGCTTGGTACGGTCGGCATGCTCATAGGTGCAGCAGCATTTCTTATCTTCACCACGTTCACCTACAATTTCTCATATCCAGAATTTGGCGCAACTTTGTTCCTTATGGGAACCGGAATGGGATTATTTGCGGCACCGAATATCACTGCTGTGATGAATTCGGTTGCTCCTCAGGAAAGGGGAGCAGCCTCAGGCATGCGGACAACGCTTCAGAATACAGGTCAGACTGCCAGCATGGGTATATTTTTCACCATCGTTCTGATAGGACTTTCAACAAGGCTTGGGCCATCTTTCGCGACTTCGCTTCAGTCGGCAGGTGCGCCTATACTGATTCCTGTGTTCAACAAGATACCGGCAACATCAGCACTGTTCTCTGCCTTCCTTGGATATAATCCGATGCAGGTTATTCTCTCTTTCCTGCCCTCGACATTCTCATCATACCTGAGCCCGTCCGCACTCGTTACGCTCGACAGCAAGCACTGGTTCCCGTTGGCACTGGCTCCAGCCTTCATGAGCTCTCTCGACGATTCTTTTTACATTGGTGCAGCCCTATTTGTTGCAGCCGCTCTGCTTTCAGCGTTCAGGGGTAAGAGATATGTGCATGGTGAGGAGGTACCTCCGAGCCCTCAAGTGCAACAAGCGATCGCTACTCCCACAGCCGGCCCAGTCAGGGAGCCTGTGGACGAGTCTGCCATGTCAAAGGAATCCTCTAAAGTGCCAGGGGGAAATACGCCTTGAAGACTGAGGGAGAAGCGCTTGAGCTGTGGGATCTTCTCAACGCCGTGTCGACATCCTTCAAGCGAATCATAGGAATGCAGATGGATCCCACTTCGCTTAAGCCCATTGAAATCAAAATGCTGAATCTTCTTAACACGCATGGTGGCATGCAGATCAATGCAATAGCTGAGGAGCTTTCGGTAACAGGTCCTTGGATAACAGGCATTGTCAAAGCGATGCAACAGAAAGGCTACGTCAAGAAGGTCAGGAACGAGAGCGACAAGAGACGCCTTAACGTAACGATCACGCCCAGTGGTAAGAAAATACTGCTGAGGAGCATGGATACATACCTGAAGGCAGTCGGCGGTCTGCTTGATAAATTATCAACGGAGGATATTGAAGAATTTAAACGTCTTCTCAGCAAGATCAGTGACATTGCGTGAATGTGACTCATATTATACTCTCAAAAAGCTATGAATATCTAAACATCCAGCTTATAATACAAGTTTCAATTCATGAATGATCATATGTCTGGTGAAAATATTACTGGCATCATTCAGGCAGCTAAGGAATTAGGCATTGCAGACGACATTGAGACCTACGGAAAGCAGATAGCAAAGGTCCCGGTTTCACTTCTTGATAAATTGAAGGACAGGAAAGACGGCAAGCTCATTCTTGTAACTTCGACCAACCCCACCCCTGCCGGGGAGGGCAAGACAACAACCTCGATAGGACTTGGCCAGGCTTTCAAAGTTCTAGGCAAAAAGGTCATGATAGCCATCAGGGAGCCATCTATGGGACCCTGCTTCGGCATAAAGGGAGGAGCAACAGGCGGAGGAAAATCAAAGGTCGAGCCGTCTGACACCATCAACCTCATGTTCACGGGCGATTTTCCAGCTATTACGGCAGCGCACAATCTTCTTTCTGCTCTCATAAACAATCACATATACCATGGGAATAAGCTGGGAATCGATGTGAAGCGAATCGTATTTCCCAGAACGATTGATATGAATGACAGGTCCTTGAGGCAGGTCATAGTGGGTGTGGGAGACAGGAATTCGGGGATAATTGCAAACGACAGCTATGTCATAACACCGGCTTCTGAGCTGATGGCTATACTCGGTCTTTCCACTTCATACAAGGATCTGAAGGAAAGGCTTTCGAGGATACTCGTGGCATTCACGTATGAGGGCAAGCCCGTATACGCAAAGGACCTCAATGCACAGGGGTCCATGGCAGCAATTCTCAAGGATGCCCTTAAACCAAACCTTGTCCTTTCAACAGAGGGAGTGCCAGCATTCATACACACCGGACCTTTCGGCAACATTGCACATGGGACATCCAGCATAATCGCAGATCGTATTGCGTTAAAGCTTTCCGACTATCTGATCACGGAGTCCGGCTTCGGTTCTGAGCTTGGCGCAGAAAAGTTTTTTGATATAGTTTCCCACCTTGCCAACCTCGACGTATCTGCAGTTGTCATCGTAACAACCATTAGGGCACTAAAGCACCATGGTGAGAATTCCCAGGCACGTGCGAAGGAGATGTCTGATCTTGAGGCTGGGTTTCCTAATCTTCTCAGGCATGTCAATATAATTAGAAGGTTCAGTATTGAGCCTGTTGTCTCCATCAACCTTTTCACATCAGATACAGACGAGGAGAAACAAAAGCTTGCCCAGTTGATGGAACTGAACAACCTTAATTATGCTTTTGCTGATTTCTATAATCAGGGAGGAAAGGGAGGATTGGAACTTGCCAGAAAGGTCATTGAAGCGGCCAAAAATCCTCCCACAAAGATAACAAGGGTCTACAGCCCGGAGGAAAAGGTGAAAACCAAGATAGAAAAGATAGCGAAATCCGTGTACGGAGCCAAGGGTGTTGAATTTTCTGACCTGGCTTCAAGAGACATAAGGCAGATCGAAAAGCTTGGCTACTCGAACCTCTACATATGCATGGCGAAGACTCAGTACTCCCTGAGCGATAATCCAAAGCTTCTTGGTTCCCCGGAAGATTTTACCGTTGAGATAAAGGCAGTAAAGATAGCGGCCGGTTCTGGATTCCTGATACCCATGCTGGGAGACATAATGGTCATGCCTGGATTGCCGGAAGTACCTGCGGCTGAAAGTATCACACTGTCCGACGACGGCGAGATTACCGGTTTGTCCTGAAATCTCGATCCTCAGTCAAGCAGTATGTGGTTTTTCTCCAGATAGTCCATCGTGAAGGTGTATCCGGAATCAAAAGCCTGTATGTTCTGGTCCTTCAGCTTGGAACCGAATATCTTTGAAATTGCAACAATGAAATCGTCTCTTGAAATGTTAACTATCTCTGCAGCAGCCAAGGCTCCTGCAAGTACTGAATTGGAAACACGGATATTGCCAACCCTGTGAGCTATATCTGTGGCATCAATCGGTATAACCTGGTGATCCCGCTTAATTTCATTCAAAACTGAAAAAAGCGGCGGATACTCCTTTTCCTCCATACTGAGCGAGATCGGTGTCATCGGGTGCAGGTTGACCAGGAATACAGCATCCTTTCCAACCCTTGGTGAATAGCGAAGACCTTCCATCGGCTCAAGCGCTATAACGCAATCCACTGAACCCGCCTCTGGTATCGGGCTTATAACGTTTCCTATACGAACGTTCACAGAGACAGAACCACCTCTCTGCGCGAGACCATGAAGCTCAGACATAACAACATTGTGGCTTGCCAGTATTCCTGCCATTGAAATCAGCCTGCCAACAGTTATGACGCCCTGTCCTCCGACTCCTACTATCAGTATATTTGTTTCCACTTATGCCACCTCTATTGCCTGGAATGGGCATACATACCTCTCTGAGCATACGCCGCATCCGTCACACTGATCCGGGTCTATGCTTGCCTTGCCTCCTTTGAACGATATGGCAGGACAGGCGAAGTCCTCGACACATTTTCCGCAGCCCGAGCATTTCTCCTCATGAACCATGTAGACGATATGCCTACCAGCCTTCCTCTCTTTTGCGTCACGCAATATTGCGCACTCTTTCCTCGATATGATCACGGCTGGGCCGTCAACCTTGAAACTTTCATTGACAGCATGGAGCATCTCGCCCAGGTTGAATGGATCAACAGTCACGACAGAGCTTATACCTATGCCTTTAACAACGTTCTCGATTGGAATATTCAGCTTGGAATCCAGATCATCTGGGTCCATTGAGCCGGGATTGGGCTGCTGCCCTGTCATGGCGGTTATCCTGTTGTCCAGAATGATAATAGTTGTCTGCGCATTATTCAGCTTTGCGTTTATAAGACCCGGGATTCCGGAGTGGAAGAAAGTTGAGTCGCCGATGAAAGTTACCGTCCTTTTCGAGGCAGCTTCGGGTATGCCGGATGCAATTCCAATCGACGAACCCATTGAAATCATATAGTCACCGATATTGTATGGCTCATAGGCGCCTAGTGAATAGCACCCTATGTCTGATGATATCTTCGCATCGCTCATGCCCGAAAGCTTCAGTGCACGGCGAACAGCAAAAAAGGATGCCCTGTGGGGGCAGCCGGAACATAGAACGGGTGTCCTGGTGGCTACAAGCGGTGATTCAGTTCCCTTGGAGAAACTTTGGGGATCCTCCTTACCCATGGCCTTGAAAACTCCAGATCTTACAATGTCCATGTTGAATTCATAATCATACGGAAAATAGGAGTTCATCTTTCCATAGATGATGGCATCCACTCCCTGAAGTTCGCACAATGCCCTGATCTTCGCCTCCAGGTAGGGATCAAGTTCCTCGACTATGATTATTCGGGGATGTTCCCTGATAAAATTTATTATGGTTTTTTCCGGCAAAGGATTGGTCATTCCAATCTTCAGGATAGATATGCTAAGCCGGTATTTTGAAACGACATCCTTCAGGTAGGCATAGCCCGCCCCGGATGATATAGCGCCCCATTCATCCTCGTCAGCCCTCTCTACCTTGGCGAATCGCTCGCTTTCCTGTGCCTTGATCTTGGAAATCTTCTCCTCTAGTAAATTCTTATTTCGAAACGCAAACTGCGGGAGAGAATTGTACACCTCCTTGCCAGACTCGAAATTAGAGAGCTCTTTCTTTTCCATGAGTGGAGAAACCTGTACGAGCGCTCTCTCATGGCTTATCATAGTAGTTGTCCTGAATATGACAGGCGTCATATATTTCTCTGAAATGTCGAATGCCTCGCTGATATAATCCTTGGCTTCCTGTGGCGTTGTCGGTTCAATTAACGGCAGATGCGATAGATCCGCATAATGACGGTTATCCTGTTCATTCTGGGATGAATGCATGGAAGGATCATCCGCTGTCATAATGACGAGACCTCCTCTCGTGCCGGTATATGCGATGCTCATCATTGCATCTGATGCCACATTCATGCCCACATGCTTCATGAAAACCATAGATCTCAGGCCGAGGCTGGATGATGCAAACGCTACCTCAAGAGCAACCTTCTCATTTACCGAATACTCGAAATGCATTCCTGCCTTCTTGTAGACAGCATAGAAGAGGTCGCCAACCTCGCTCGACGGAGTCCCGGGATATGTGGCTGCTGTTGATAAGCCCGACTCAATTGCACCTCTTGCAATGGCCTCGTTACCCAGGAGAAACAACACCTGTCCATTTTTCGCTTCCAGAATTTCATCGTAATACGACATAGTTCACACCTGCTGACTTATTTTAAACATATCTTGGTTCTTAAGGGAGTAAGCTGCAAGAGCCTTCAATGCAGTTATAGCCCTCCTGATGGAAGGATATACCGCAACCTTTGTGCCCGAGAGCTCATTCAATGCACGGTTGTCTGAACCGGATCCGATAAGAGCCACAACTATAGGTTTTTTCATCTTCCCAGGCTCAAGCTCTGTCAGGAAATAGTTTATCAAATCGTATGAATCCGGAGAGACAAGCGTCAAGACCGCATCTGTATTCCTGTCGTTCATAACTGCCTCGATGGCATATCCTATTTTCTCTCTCTCCTTTGGACCCAAAGTAACAGGATTGTGGCTTGCGTACCCCTTTCCAAGGAGGTTTGTCAGCTTTGTCATGGTGCTCAATCCAAAATGTGGGACCTCCAGCTGCATCCCGAACGCTCCGCTCTTAAGGTAGTCCTGGGCAACCGACTCAGTTCCGCTCTTAGTAGATACGACTGATACGTTAACTCCGCGCATCGCAGGATTGAGCGCAATTACTCTGGCAAAATCAGTTACATCGTATAGATCCTTTGCTTCAATGCAGTCATCAGTCAGGAACGACTTTCTGCTCTTCCCCTTCTTCTTTTTCTTTTCGGCTAAATCCTTTCTGTTCAGATCCCGTCTTTCCCTGTAAACAATCACAGGCCTGTCAAAACTTGATCTGAGGAGAGCTGGGACATCACTCTTTGCACACCCATCCTGAGAAATAAGAAGGGCCAGAGCGGATATCTCTTTTCTGTTATCGAGGTATGATCCGATTTCAGCAAATATTTCGGCGTCACCATAGCTCCTGCCGAAGTCAAGAAGGAAACCTATATCAGATCTGAATTTCCTGAACTCATCCCTCACAAGAGGGTGTCTATTGCAGTCTACCGCAAGCAAGGCGAAAGGCTTGTTCTGTGCGTAATCCGATAGGCTGTATTTGAAGACGGAGAGATTCAAGTCAGTGCTTGAATCGCAAATTCCTGCAGAATCCGGCCCAAATATTTTGCAAGAGCCATAGGAACCAGCTGTATTCGTAGGGTAAACTTCTGAAGAGGTTGATGCTCCTGCCTTGCCGCTTGCAGATGTAAGCAGGAAGACAAAAGGCACATTATTCTTGCTGCAGGTCTCTACATATGTCCATGCATTCGGGTCAAGTGAGGATATAACCGCAATATCGACGTTTGCAGGAAAATTAGTTACTAAAGCTCCTGCAGTTTGCGTTGATGCGATCTCGGGATCCATAATCCTGAATATTGACCTCTTCACTCTCGAATTTCTGATATTTCTTGATATGATGATTCCGGCGTCCTCATCATTTATATTGCCAACGAGGGCTATCTTTTTTGGGTTTGTAAGCCTCTCTAGCAAAACCATGAAAATATATGTATAATCTAGTTAAAAGACTCAATCCTTATATGTTCTACTGCACCCTGAAAATGGAGCAAAAATCTTTATTCCCGCAATTCAAATAACTATGAGTGCAATTAAAGAGCGGTGATTTATTGCTTCTGGAGGACATCCCAGACGAAGATGCTGGTAAACTTGCCTTACTGGCTGATGATCCAACGATATTGAGAAACGTCGGAAGCCATTCGTTCCCACAACCATACACGAGGGAAGCGGCCCTGGATTTTATGCATTTGAACCGGGAGATGTTCCGTAAGCGCTTCAGGTTTGACTTCTACATCCACTACATGAACGAATTGTGTGGCGTTATAGAGATCAGCGACATTAACTATGAAGATCGGAATGCACATGTGGGATACTGGATTGGCTCCGGTTACAGGAACAGAGGAATCGCGACCGAGTCACTCAGGCTGGTCAGCGGATTTGCTCTTGCTCATCTGAGAATGCATAAATTGCATACTCGGGTCCTTTCATTCAACATACAATCCATGCAGGTTCTCATTTCGAATGGATTTTTCATCGAGGGATATCTGCGTGATCAATTCTATCTTGATGGACAGTATTATGGCTTCTACTCGATGGGCAAGATATTGGAGGATGAACATTGAAGGTCGAATGTTATGAGTGCGGCAGAGCACGGAAAGGACTTGAAACATTATGCAGTAAGTGCGGATCTCCCTTCAGGATATATCCTGACTTCGGATACAGGAGCATTCTGAAAGAGAATTTTCCTTACATGCACAGGGAAATCTCGCTGGGAGAATGCATCACTCCTCTTCTAAGGAAGGATCAGACTGCTTTCAAGCTTGATTATTTTCAGCCAACCTACTCCTACAAGGACCGGGGTTCAAAAACGTTGATTTCGTTCCTTGCTGATAGAAGGAACGAAATTGGTCAGGTCCTGAGCGAAGATTCTTCCGGAAATGCTGGCGCCTCCATCACTGCTTACGGATCTGCTGCCGGTTTCAAGGTAAACGTTTTTGTTCCTGAGACCGCGACCGGCCCGAAGCTGGATCTGATAAGGGCTTACGGCGCAAACGTTACTACGGTTTCAGGTTCAAGGGAAGATGTCCGGAATGCAGCCATGCATGATGGTTCCTTCTATGTCGGGCACTCCGTGTTTCCGGAATTCAGGGACGGTATCCGGACCCTTGCGTATGAGCTCTTTAATCAGTATAACGCCAAGCTTCCATCGACGATATACATACCAACATCCGCTGGAACCCTGCTTATTGGTGTCTATGAAGGGTTCCGTCATCTCCTGGAGTCAGGAGAAATAAAAAGGATACCTGATCTTGTAGCATGCCAGCCGGATCTGATGTCACCGATCAAGGCAGCATTATCCGGGGAAGTCTATAAACCAAGTGGCAAGAAATCCCTGGCGGACGCGCTAGTGACGGAAAGGTCCCCGCTTCTCCAGCCTCTGTTAAGAATACTAAGGGAACATGGATCAACCATAACAGTATCGGAGGAAGAGATAATTGACGCAAGAACAAGACTGGCCCACTCGGGAATATTCACGGAATACAGTTCAGCCGTAGCTTATGCAGCATCGCTGAAACATAACGTTGAAGGTGAAAAGACTGTTATCCTGACTGGAAATGGCCTGAAGAACGCATTTTGATCAGCTGACGAGATCAATCCCCGGGTACCTTTGCAAGTGCTTTTCCAAGGGCTGTTATCAGGTTCACCATGGCTGTGAGTCCCTTGGTGAATTCCTTGTCCTTCAACAGGGCCAGTAGCTTGAAGAGTGAAAACTGTTCAGGGTTCTTTGCCCCGCTGACCATCGCCTTCAATATTGAGTCTGAATTATAGAGTATGGCCTTGATAGTGTCGCTAGAACTTTCCATGGATGCTGCGTATAGTATTGATGGAACGAGGTTGCCGAATCTGGAAATTGACGAAATTATCTCTTCCGAACTTCCTATCTCCTTTACCAGGGCCGAACTGGAAGGCATGACTGCCCTTGCCAGAGCGGCAATGTCCTCAATGGCTCCGGAATCCTTTAAAGATTTAAGTAGATCAAGAAATTGAAATGAAATGTCCCTGTTTTCCAGGAAAAATTTCAGGAGTTCTTCCACCACATCGTTATCTTCATTCATTTCTGGTTTCTGCTCATTATCTGTTTTATCCATTTTTTTCCCTCTTTAAATTATTCCCCTCAGAAGAGATGAGAAATAAAAATCTGAGTAATGCTTCTTGAACCTGAAATCGGCTGTGCTCTCAGTCGGTACCTTTGGGCGTTTCTCGTACGTGTATGAAACCGTTATTCCCTTTGACAAGCCTGTCATTGCTGAGAGAGTCACGCTGCCGGCATATTGCTGATAGTCGAATGATGAGTTGATATCAGAAGAAATCCTGTGTGAAATAAATCTCGACTGTGTCACGAATGATCCGGACAGTTCTTCAGCCAGGAAGTCAAACGCATCTCCCGATATATAGACATCATCGTAATCCTTCACGGTGAGCCGGGATTTGTTAATGTTCTTAGAGCCCCCATTGCCGAGGAGATCATCATTCGCTAGGAATTCTCGCGTCTTGAGCGGTGGTGGAAATACAAGCACGTCATAGTTGATTGTCTTATTCTCCGCAGAGACGATCTCCCTGTTCTTCTGGTTGATCGAAGTGACCTTAAAGTCTGTCTGAAGTTCTATCCCGACAGATTTGAATTTTTCGGCAAAGAATGCTGAAAGCTCCTGAATCGGAAAAGCCCCCTTATCCGGCGAAACAAATTTAACCTTAATCTTTGACTTGATATTGGCCAGCTGCTCCGTGTAGACGAGTGCAAGCTCGAAAAAGCCCATCAAGTTGGGTGCTGATGCCCCATTTGTTGCAACTATCACTGTACCTTCCGTAAGGTTCTCCAGGGTTTTTCCAAGCTCAAGTGCATGCTGCATGTCAAGTATATGTTTAGCCTCCCCTTCATAGCCGGCAAGTTTCTCCGGTGCATCCGCAAGTCCTGGAGCAAGTACGAGGTAATCATAGTCGTATTTCTTGCCGCTCTTGAGGTAAAGGAGCCGGTTCTTCGGTCTGACCTGTGTGACCTCATCGCGGACGAACTCCACCCCGTTATTGAGCAGGAAATTCACTGGTTTCACAGACTCGGTAAACTTCTTCATCCTGAGAGCGATCTGAGGACCGTCGGAACGGCAGAAATTCTTCACATTGTTTCCAATAAGCGTTACTTTTGCATCTTTCTCAGAATTGAGATACCTTAATTTGTTCGCTGTCATGATGCCAGCTGCACCATCACCGACCACAACTATGTTCTTTGTAACTACCATCAGAATTGGCCTCCTTTTATGTCATTCACAGGTGTAATGTTCCGTATCGATGTACCATGAGAATCGAAGCACCGCGTCACCATATCTGGAGTATCATTGCAATTATAATAGTATTTTCGCATAAATAAAGCAGAGGAGATAAATGAACAATCATAATAAATATGCGAATAACATTACTGGAGTGAATGGACACAGGACTTAGAGTAGTATCCAAGGAAAAAGACTCAATAACGCTTGAGATGGTGAAGTATGACAACACGATTCTCAGACCAATAGTGGAGGAGCTCCTTAAGGATGACCAGGTCGAAGAATCAAAGTACTACATTAAGCATCCAGTGATAGACAATCCAGCGATTTACGTCAAGGTCAAGGCGGGAAAACCTCAGGCTGCTGTCAAAAGAGCAATAAAGAAGTTAAGCAAGATTTATGAAAACATGTCTGCCGACCTGACAAAAGAGAAGAAGAAGCTCGAAGAGAAGAGATAAGGTGCTTGCTGTTTTTAGTCGAATTTTCCGGTGAAAGCCGCGATGCCGTTTTTGCAGAACTGAAGGCTCTCACTGAGATTTATCTGGAAACCAGAATCTTATGGATTAACCAAAAGGGCGCCATTATAGAAGCGGATCTGTCAAATCTGAGCGAAATGGCTTTTGCAAGAAGGGTCTCAGAGGTGATAGCTTCATGTAACACGATAGAAGAGTTCAGCGGGATCCAACTGCCCGAAGGAAAATTCTATCTTCGAAAGGTCAGGTTGTCAGATCCCACAATGGATTATACGGAAGGTGAACTTGCAGGAGCCCTCTCGGCTTTTGGAAGGGTTTCCTTCTCAAACCCGGATTTTATAGTTCTGGCTGCGTACGCAGATAAATGGTATATTTCTATTGTCCGGTACTTTAGAGATACAAAGATGATGAACTTACGCAGGTCACCCATGAGACCTTTCTTCTCTCCAATATCCCTGCATCCAAAGTTTGCAAAATTCATGGTAAATCTCTCAAGAACATATCCTGGTGATACCTTACTTGATCCATTCTGCGGAACTGGCGGGATTCTTATTGAAGCGGGGCTGGCCGGCAGGAAGGTGATTGGAAATGATGCCTCCCTGGTGATGGTAAAAGGGGCAAGACTCAACCTGAAGTATTTTTCTATCCAGGGAAAAATCTACAATGCAAAGATCCAGGGTCTAAAAATAGAAGAGGATGTGGATTCCATTGTTACAGATATGCCTTATGGCAGGAGTTCTCCCGTTATCGGAGAGCTTGTCTCCCTTTACAAGGAATCATTTGCAAAATTTGCAGAAATCCTTTCACATGGACGGTACTGCGTAATTATAGTCAGCGACACTGGTTTGCTTTCATATGCGACGGATTTCACCATTGTGGATACAGTAAGGATAAAGGTCCACAACTCGCTGACCAGATCATATGTGGTTCTTAGAAGGAACTAGACGCAGGTCAGGAAGAGTAACACAGATAGTCAAAAAACATCAATGCTTATATAGAAGAACAAACTTACGACTTTGAATGGACCAATCCCATTATAGTCGCTTCGGTAATCCCATGCAAAGAGAGATGGAAGAAGCAAGACGAAGATCAGGCGCAGTTTCGAGGAGGGAACTCCAGAGGGTAAGAACTGAGTTGCACGAAACGAGAAAGGCAATGGCACGTGAAAAGGAAATATTTCTCCGGCAGATTGCGGATCTTGAGAATCTACTCAGGGCAAAGGATAGAGAATACAACCTTAGGCTTAAGAATGCAGACAAGGATCTCATAAGAGATCTATTGCCTGTTCTTGATTCGCTGGATGCAGGATCTATGTCTTCTGATCATGCCAACATCCTGAAACCGTTTCAGGACATGATTTTAAATATACTCAAAAGGCATGGTCTTCAGAAGGTCGAAACGAAAGGAGAAAAATTCGATCCGTTCCGGCATGAAGTTGTTGGAATAGTAGACGATGGTGAGGATGGAATGGTTCAGGATAAGGTTCAGGATGGATACCTTGTAAATGACGAGGTCATCAGGACAGCAAAAGTAATAGTATCAAAGAGGTGAAAACATTGGGAAAAATAATTGGTATAGATTTGGGAACAAGTAACTCAGCAGCCGCAGTTGTAATCTCTGGAAAGCCTACGGTCATACCCAGTTCAGAAGGGGTATCACTTGGCGGCAAAGCATTTCCAAGTTATGTCGCATTCACTAAAAGTGGAGAGCTCATAGTTGGGGAGCCTGCCAGACGCCAGGCCCTGCTAAACCCAGAGGGCACAGTATATGCAGCAAAGAGGAAGATGGGATCGGATTTCAAGTTCAAGGTTTTCGGAAAGGAATACACGCCACAGCAGATATCTGCGTATATACTGCAGAAAATAAAGCGTGATACAGAACAGTATCTGGGAGAACCAGTATCTGAAGCAGTTATAACAGTTCCTGCATACTTCAACGATAACCAGAGACAGGCAACTAAGGATGCAGGAGCGATTGCCGGTCTTGACGTAAAGAGAATAATCAACGAGCCGACTGCCGCAGCCCTGGCATACGGTATTGACAAATCAAATGAGTCACAGAAGATACTTGTTTTTGACCTTGGTGGCGGAACACTAGATGTTACAGTGATGGAATTCGGCGAAGGTGTATTCGAAGTCCTATCCACATCAGGAGATACACAGCTGGGCGGTACAGACATGGACGAAGCGATAATCAACTTCCTGAGCGCTGATTTCAAGAAGAAGGAAGGCATTGATATCAAATCAGACAAGAATGCATACATCAGGCTGAAGGATGCTGCTGAAAAAGCCAAGATAGAGCTTTCAAGCACCCTATCGACAGAGATAAACCTGCCATACATCACAGCGACGAACACTGGTCCAAAACATTTGCAATACACCCTTACAAGATCCGAGTTTGACAAGCTCATCTCTCCAATAGTGGAAAGGGCGCTCAAACCGCTGGAAACAGCTCTCGAGGGAGCCAAACTGAAGAAAGACGACCTTTCCAAGATACTGCTGGTCGGAGGACCAACCAGGATACCTTACGTCAGGAAGTTTGTTGAGGACTTCTTTGGCAAGAAGGTGGAGGGTGGGGTCGACCCGATGGAGTGCGTAGCAATCGGCGCTGCATTGCAGGGTGCAGTCATAACAGGAGATATCAAGGACATTGTGCTCCTGGACGTCACCCCACTTACGCTCGGTCTCGAAACCCTGGGCGGAGTTGCAACACCACTTATCCCTGCAAATACCACTATTCCGACGAGAAAATCCCAGGTCTTCACAACAGCTGCTGATATGCAGACGGCAGTCACTATTCACGTAGTGCAGGGAGAGAGACCAATGGCAGCAGACAATGTCTCGCTTGGTATGTTCAATCTTGTGGGGATACCTCCGGCTCCACGTGGAATACCGCAGATAGAAGTTACCTTCGATATTGACGTAAACGGCATACTGAACGTCTCCGCAGTTGACAAAGGCACGAACAAGAAGCAGGGAATAACAATTTCAGCAACGAACAAGCTTTCAAAAGAAGAGATTGAGAAAATGAAACAGCAGGCCGAGAAGTTTGCGGACGAGGACAGGAAGAAGAAAGAGGTGGCTGAGACCGTCAACGCTTCTGAGACGCTTGCGTACACAGTGGAGAAGACTATCAGTGATGCCGGCGACAAACTGGACAAGGAGACAAAGGAAAAACTTACTGCTACTGTAAAGTCCCTTCGTGAAGCCATTAACGAGAAGAATATAGATAAAATGAAGGAGCTTCAGGAAAAACTCAGTAAGGAAGTTCAGGAAGTTGGCTCTAAGATATATGAGGAAGCTGCCAAGGCAAATCCAAACCCGGAAGGACAGACCGCTGAACCCGGACAAGAGGCTGGGCCAAGCGGAAACGAACAGGAAGCACAGGGCGGAACAACGGAACAGGCTGACCAAGCTGACAACGTTGTAGATGGTGATGAGCCACCAAAAGACCAGTAAACGTGAAACAGAATGGCCAAGGACTACTATGCCTCGCTCGGTGTCAGTAAAAATGCCACACCCGAAGAAATAAAGAAAGCCTTCAGGGCCCTTGCCATAAAATATCATCCTGATTCCACAAAGGAAGACAAGAAACAGGCTGAGGAAAAATTCAAGGAAATAAGCGAGGCCTACGAGGTTCTCTCCGATCCAGACAAGAGAAGGATGTATGACCAGACCGGCTCAGTGGAATTCGGCCAGGGAAGATCTGACTTCACATGGCAGGATTTCAGCCACTTCTCTGACTTTGATGATCTTTTCAGCAGGTTTTTTGGAGGCGGAGGAGTCGACGATCTTTTTGGCGGATTCAGGAACCAGGGACCTGATCTAGATCTTGCGGTACGTGTTAAGGTCTCCCTTTCCGATGTTTACTATGGCGAAACAAAAACTGTCAAGTTCAGGAGAAACAGTGTTTGCCAGGCATGCAACGGCACAGGAGCAAAAGATGGTAGAGTAACTACCTGTAAGACATGCGGCGGAACCGGGCAGCAGCGATACGTTCAGGGTCAGGGTTTCTTTAAGATGGTCTCTGTCGTAACATGCAAGACATGTAACGGAACAGGAAAGGTTCCAATTGAGCAGTGTCCAGTCTGCAAAGGTACAGGTACTATTACAATAAATGATTCAGTCAATGTAAGCATACCAAAAGGAGCGCCTGATAATGTCAAGATAAGATTCCGTGGACATGGGCAGTCCCAAAATGGCAGGACCGGGGATCTGTATGTTGTTATAAGCATAACAGAAGAACCGGGAATTACAAGAAGAGGCAATGATCTATATATGCAACAGGAAATATCTTTCCCGGAAGCTGCATTAGGAACAGAAATCGAATTCAACCTTTTCAAGGAAAAAATACTCCTTAAAGTACCAGCAGGAACACAGCCAGGAGAAAGCATACGCGTCAAGGGTGCGGGGATGCCCATAATGAATTCCGGCGGAAAGGGGGATCTGCATGTCCGTATCATGGTTTCAGTCCCCAAGCGCCTTAGTTCAAGGGAGAAAGAACTGATTTCAGAGCTTGGTCAGATGGCCCCGAAAAAGCACGCCTGGTTCTCCAAGTGAAAAGTGGTATCACTCGATCCGGCAACCCTGGTTCTGAAACCTGATACATTCACCGCATTACTTTTTCTGGCTATCTTCTTTATTACGCTCAGATTGGATATTTATAATCGGAGACATATTATTAACATTACTTGAGGTGTAAGGTGTG
>JBMFWM010000034.1:0-18144 GCA_049965275.1 Thermoplasmata archaeon
CTCTCACACAGCGAAGGCCGCCGGTTCAAATCCGGCCAAGCCCATTTTAATCCTGAAACAAAAATGGTATCTAAATCCTGCAGACCCTGGTTTACTTTAAGAATCTAGTCGGTCCTTTAATTCTTTAATAGCATAATCGAAAATAGAGGAGGCATTTGATTCACATTTTTTCTATCTTCCTGGAGGGAAAATGTTTCTGCCAGAATTTTTTTGTCTTTTGCTGTGAAGAAATCCCCTATAACAAAGAAGCCGCCAGGCTTCAACACTTCTCCAATAGTGGGATATACATCATAGCGTGCCTTTCCCAAGTTATGAAACACAAGGTTGGAAATTACAAGATCGAAGTATTTTTCTGGGACTTCCAGGTCAGTCAGGTCAGCTTTTAAAAATTTCACTCTTTGGTCCAAGCCGGCTATTTGCATATTTTTCTCTGCGATTTTTAAATCGCCTTCTAAAAGGCTCTTAGAACCGAACAAGTCCACCCCAATGACTGACGATTTTGGGAAGAATTTAGCGGCTTGCTCACAGAGAAACCCAAGGCCACAGCCTGCATCCAGAATATTTTCGATTGAGGTTTGTTTTCCTATATGCAAGAAAACATCATTAAAAACTTCTTTGATTGCCGCCCTAATAATCTCAGATTGCTCTGGAGTTGTATGATGGTATGTTCCATAATAGGGAAACTCCTGCATTGGATCCGAATGACAGTAGAGATAAAAAAAATTATCTTGGATTGAGAGCTAATATCCTTCTGCCCCAACAACTTCTCTTGACGATTCAAGTTTGTGTTCATCCATTTAAAAAAAAAGCCGTCTCACCCAAAGGAATGAATTGGAATTTTAAAACTCCCAAGAAATTTCGATCAATGTATAAGATGATTTAATTTACCTGCAGATATATCTTCCCAGATGAGTGCCAGCGGGTCTTTGTCTGTTGATATATTTCTGCTAATACTCGGTATTTCACTTGTTATAAACATAGTCTTCTTGCTTGGCATAGTACGTGCACTAAGAATAAGGGCTGTCAGAATCCTCTATGCATTGTTTACCATATCTGTATTCTTTATGGTATACCTGGTTTTCGTGTCGCTTGAACTCCTTGGCTATATTAATGTACCCGGCGCCTACCCGGGAATCATACTTGCCTTTGCGATATTAGTAGTGATGTACACTATGATACTCAAGGGAATGCGCAGTTGAAAGAGAACGATACTTTCCGGACCAAGCTGCTTGATATCATTACCAAGAATCCCGGGCTCCACTTCAGGGAGCTTCAGAGAAGAACGGGAGCTGCAGTAGGGAAGCTGGATTATCACCTTTACCAGATGGAAAGAAAAGGTGAAATATATTCTATGAAGGACGAGCACTTAGTGAGATTCTTTTCAAGTACCGCAGATACGATGCTCGAGCGGAGAATTGCCCTTCACATGCGCAATCAGGTTTCTAAGGAGATTTTGATACGTGCAGCGCTGGATGGGAAGAGTGAAATCCACAACCCAGGAGCCAGAGTTATAAGGATTCTGGATGTAATGAAAGAGGATAACATAATCTCATATGTTCAGGATCCGGACATAGTCCATGTTACCCTTAATGACAGAGATATTATAATCAAGTTCCTGAAGAGGTACAGCGGGAGTTTCATAGATTCTATAGCGTATTCGATATTCAAGATGCTGGACGAGCTCTAGAGTTTTATTCTATCTTTTCTGTATACACTGTACAGGAGAGCGAGTGTCGCGGATCCAACCGCAATACCTGCTCCAAAGAATTCTACGTGTTGCAGCAGGAAGTTAACCACAATTTGAGTCACAACCTGTATCTTTCCTGTCGCAAGGTTTGCTCCATTAACAGAAAGGTATGGATCTTGATAAAGTGAGTACTGTCCAGTGGCCGTATGCGTCTTGAAGACGAAAGCAATGCTTGTTGAGCTGTCACCCGGTATCAACAACGCAATATCAGATGCATTGTTTCCGTTGTAGGTATAATTATTGTTCCACCAATAGACTGCCCTGAGATCGGACAAAGAGTTGTTCAACAGGGCGACGCCATTTCCAAGATCCGAAGAATTCTCATATGCATCTACTTCCTTTGCATCGAATGAATTGTTACTGCTACCGCCTTTTATCGCCTGGACAAGGACTACAGTTATTGAACCATTCCCGACAATTTGCTGCGTCAAGTTGAAATATAAGCCGAAGGAAAGCTTTAGCGTGGATGTATTGACATTGGATATCGAACCGTTTAACATGTTTGTCATATTTCTCAGGCTGAGCATCGAGACCGACCCGTTATAATGACTTATCTGAACAACAACGCTCACTGGTATCGATGGAGTGGAATCTCCTCCAACTGAGACCTGGTCGCTAAGGTTCATGATCTTTCTGTATGTATCCGAAAGGTCAGAACCACTTATGGGCTGCAAATAGAAGCTGGATCGGTAGAAAAAATTTCCGGACGAGTTTGTGATATTCCATGACTGCTCACTGAATCCAGCTCCAACAACACCGTTAGATGTGGCTACAAAAATTTCTGAATAGCTGACGTTGATGGATGTGTTATTAGAAAGACTAACAGTAACATTTGGTGAGTTTGACAGCGATACGTTATCAGATCCATCGTCAGCATAAGATATGCTTGTCGCCGATAACAATAATATGGACACTCCAAGAACAATGAGTGCCATGTACTTTTTCATGCTTAATAAATCCCCGGATGAGCTTATTAACTTTATGGAACACACCTGTTCCGGAATGCATTAGCCATGTGAATTTCTTCCAGTTTCAGGAGGTGAAAAATAATGCTATCACTATTAACAAAAGTAATAATGGCTATTGTCGTAATCGCATCAGGAGCAGCCGTGGGAACGGTTACATCAGGCGCAGCAGGGCACTTCGTACAGCTAAATACTTTACCAGCAAATCTGACGTCTGCTGAACAGGCAGCCCTCAACTATGTGGACCAACATTACTCTGGTAATGTTACAGCCAAGATACTGAAAGTTGAGAACGACACAGAAAACGGATCGGCAGTCGTTGATGTTACAGTGCTCGCCCCTAACAACAATACATACGATGTTGAAGTCAGCCAGGCAAGTAATGCAGTAATATCCGTTGAACTGGTTTCTCATGAAGACCAGACTACAAGTTCATCGGATGACAGTGGAACTGGAGACGCACAGGGCGGCGATAACCAGACAGGCGATAACCAGGGAAGCAATGATCAGAGCGATGGTCAGAACAACGATTCCGGCAACTCGACTCAAGATGCAAGCACTGGAACCGATAATTGATGAAATATATTATAATTATTATTTTTTATTATAGCATCTTTTTCTATATATGAAATTTAAGCACATTCTCAGTTGAACAGCTTTTCTTACATATTTTAATTATCCCAATGCAACGCTCCATTTCAGTTAGCGATTGAACCCTATTCAGCTCCACTTTCTCTCAGGTTTTTTATTTAATGCAAATGAACAAGAACGTAAGACAATTTCTACCTATTTTTCCCATGTGCAGCAAACAACCTGTTATAGACTCTTTTCCGCTAGATTGTAGAATGCCTTGGTGAAACTATTTTGTTCGATGAGCCCAGAAAAGAAGGAGAGCACCCACCAGATAGAATATCCCAGAAAGGGTGAAGAGCGCAACAAAACCATCCACTGCAGATTGCCCAAATACCAGAAGTACGCTTCCGTAAATCAGTGGAGAGAATGATGAAGCTCCTGCTAGCGAGAGATAAAAGAAAGACATGTATTTCCCGGATTCACCTTGTGGAACCAGATCGCTTGCTACAGCAAACGAAACGCTGTAAAATGTGCCATAAGTTGCCCCGATGACTGAGCCCAGAATCAGGAAGATGTAGAAAGACCGGAAGTAGGGTATCATTAAAGTGGGGATTGCTGCAACAGCCGCATCCGCAATGATTATGTTCCACCTTCCCAGCCTGTCGGAGAAATGACCAAGAACCATTGCTGAAGCTGCGGAAACAATTATCACAACGATCCCGGCAATTCCGACATAGATCGCTGGGTTTGAAAAATTGAGGATCTCCTTGAAGAAGTACAGCTCGAAATATGTCAGGCCTGTGACTCCTGAGAATACGAAGAAGCTGCCTGCAATCAGTTTAGTAAATTTCCTAAGGTTAATTGGGATCTTTTTCAGTACTGAAAGCGAAATGTTAACATTCTTAAGAGGTGAAACGACCGCCGAAACACGTTTTCCATGGATCGCAAGCAGTGTTCCAAGCCCGGTAACTGAAACACCAGAAGCAATGGCATAAAAGTCGAGATTTGGAAGGTTTGAGCTTATAAGTATTGAAGTTAAGCCAAACCCAAGGCCAGTTCCCATGAGAGAGAAGAGGCCATTTATGCCTGCTGATGTTCCGCGCTGTTCCTTACTCTGAATTTCAGCGAGGATTGGTTGCGTGGCCCCTATTGCCATGTTTGAAAAGGCCTGAAGTAGGATGTAGCCTAAGAGTATCCCTATGTAGTTTTTTGATATCGTTGGCTCGGCAATCAGAGTGAATAATACTACGACTACACCCGCAATTATGTACGGAAACCTGTTTGCCACACCAAACTTTAATCTGTCGCTTAAAATACCAGCAAGAAGGTTGCCAAGGATTCCAAATGCGTTACCGATAGATGCTGTAACACCCAGTACAAACCCAACCTGACGAGACGACACAATCATCCCTATCTGTGTTGGAAGAATCAAGGACTCGAGTGATATCCATAAATAATTGAAGCCGAGATATAGGAGGTTGTAACCGATGAGGAACCTGTTTGTGGCCCTCTGGGTTGAGTCCATTTTATACTGTAATCCTTAGCAAGCCTATTAAGAATCTCAGTATAAGCGGTAGCTTTGAGCAATTAATTATCACTGCTGAATTTAAACAGAAGGATAAGTCCCAGGAAATAGAAGGCTGCGGACATTTCAAAAATTGCAGTGAAGCCGAGCTTGAAAGAAGTGCCAAAAGAATCCAGCAGAAGGCCGAAAAATAGCGTTGAAAATGCTGATGATCCTCCTACTGATATGTTGTAGTATGCCATGTATTTCCCCGCGTCTTCCTTTGGCGAAAGATCGCTCGCGAGTGCCTTTGATACGCTGAAATATATCCCATAGCTCGCTCCAATGAAAGAACCGAGTATGAGAAAGTTAATGAATGTAGAGAAAGCAGGAATAAGGGCTGTGGCAATTCCTGCAACAATTGTGGAAGCGAAGAGTATTCGCAATCTTCCATACCTGTCTGAAATTATTCCGAACACTACTGCCCCCACCGCAGAGAATACAAGTACAAATATGCCTGAAATTGCAACCAGTGCCGACGGGTCTGATGAATGAAGCACATCCTTAAAATAATAGAGCTCGAAGAAACTTAGTCCAGATATACCTAGAAAAAAGAGGAAGCTCGCCCCTACGAGCCAGAAAAACCTTGGAACTTTCTGGCCGGGATCGAAGATGCTAAGAAATGTCCTTATGGGGCGAAAATTCGCGTTTTCAATCGGCTTGTCCTCCTTCTTTATTGTAATGGTGGTCGCCAGAGCTGTAAAGATCAATATACCCGCTATGATAAGCAACGAAAGATTCATCCTGCCGTCAGATACCAGATAACCGGTGAGCCCTAGGCCTGCTGCAGTTCCAGCAAGCGTATATAGGCCGTTGATTCCAGATGCTTTTCCCCGCTGGCCTTCTGTGACTAAATCCCTGAAAAGGGGTTGGTAAGCGCCAGAGGATATGTTAGATCCAACCTGCATAAAGAGGAATGCGGCAAAAATCATAAGGACCGACAAAGAAGGCAATATATCCAACGCAACTGCAATTATGGCTATAATGGAACCTAAAATTATGTAAGGGCCGCGTTTTCCCCACATTATACTGAAACCATCGCTCAGAACCCCAGCAAACAGAGATGATATAACACCTATTGATATTGTGATAAACGCAATTATTCCCAGAAGTAGACCTGGAGAAGAATTACCAGTTACTGCTTCTAATTCCAAGGGAAGAATGAGACTTTCAAACGAAATCCAAAGATAATTGGTTCCAAAATGAACTGCATTTAGCTTAAGGAGGAATGAATTAGACCTGATTTGTTCCAATGCGCAAGTATTGTACGCATGAAGTTAAATTTATCATAACATGAGAATTATTTTTACGTTCAGGAATGCGGAAGCCGGGATTTGAACCCGGGTTAAGGGCTTGGGAAGCCCCTGTGATAACCTCTACACTACTTCCGCTTTGTTCGTGTTAGGATGGATTGGGATTCAACGGTTATAGATAAATTGAACGAATCCAGTAGACCATATAATTGAATAATGAACTTAGCAAGCTAACATGAAAATTAAGTTAAATAGTCCAATAAGAAAATTCTTCTGCAAAGTTTCTTTATGTGTTAAAAAAAATGGAGGGTGGTTAATACCAGCCCCTGAGTTTCATCGCGTCTGCTACTCTCTTGATGGATATCGTGTATGCTGCGGTTCTTGTATCAATCTTGTATTTTTCCGCTGCATCAAGAACTTCCTTTGTCGCCTTTGTCATCTTCTTGTCTAGGCGCGAATAGACTTCATCAAGATCCCAATAGTAACCGCCGATATTCTGGACCCACTCAAAGTAGGATACGGTCACGCCGCCAGAGTTAGCCAGGAAGTCGGGCAGGAGCATAATCTTCTTCTTGAAGAATATCTCATCTGCGTCAGGGGTTGTTGGCCCATTTGCAAGCTCCAGTATAATCTTGGCCTTCACCTTGTCGGCATTCTTTGCAGTAAGCTGGTTCTCGATTGCTGCAGGTATAAGCACGTCAACATTCAGCTGAAGCAGCTCCTCGTTTGTAATGTTCTTCGAACCTGGGAAGTTTGCAACTGATCCGGTCTTCTTCTTGTGCTCCACAAGAGCATCGAAGTTGATCCCTTTCTCGCTGTATATTCCGCTCTTTGTGTCTGAAACTGCAACCACCTTTGAGTGAAAGTGTTCCTGAACAAGTTTCACGGCAAACTGGCCTGCATTACCAAAGCCCTGGATTGCGACGGTTGCCTTTGAAAGGTCCATGCCAAGCTTCTTTGCACCTTCCCTTAGAACATACATACCGCCTTTCGCTGTGGCGTCTCCTCTTCCAAGGGATCCACCAAGTTCAAGTGGCTTTCCGGTAATGACTCCGGGCGCTGACCTTCTTACAATATTCTCATACTCGTCCATCATCCAGGCCATAATCTGTGGGGTTGTGTAGACATCCGGCGCAGGCACGTCAACTTCTGGTCCAATATATTCCCCAAGTGCCCTGACATAAGCGCGGCTTAATCTCTCCAGCTCTCCTACGCTGAGTTTCTTTGGATCGCATATAATTCCACCCTTCGCACCGCCAAGAGGTATGTCAACAATTGCTGTCTTCCATGTCATCCACGCTGCAAGAGCCTTTACTGTTGACAAGCTCTCCTCTGGATGGAACCTAATTCCTCCCTTAACCGGACCTCTTGCATTGTTGTAGTGTACCCTGAACCCGGTGAACACTTCTGTTCTTCCGTCGTCCATTTTCACAGGTATCCTGACCTGGAGTATCTGTAAGGGTTCTTTCAAGAGGCTGAGTGCCTGTTTGTCTAAGTTTATTACCTTCGCTGCTTTTTCAAGCTGTTTGACTGCTATGTCAAACGGATCTAAGTCTTCTACCATATAAGATTCACCTGCCATTTAGGCTTTTAAGGATTGCTTATGACTACTTTAAATTATCAGCTTATTCCTAAAGGTTTGCGCATAATGGCTATTGAAGAAAAGGCTCTTGATTCGGTTTCCTCGATAATATGTAATTCAGGAAAGTTTTATTCCGCTGCTATTCTGGTAGTTTCCTGACCTGGAAGAATAATCTCGTTCAGCGGGGGAGGACATTTGGAGAAAGACCACCTGTGCCACTCTCTCTCCTCGGGATATGTGCAGCTGCTTCCCCGAGGAGTTATAGAAAGACAGGGTAAGCTGTCCCCTGAAACCCGCATCTATGAAGCCAAAAGACCCGAGTATACCCTTTCTTGCATACGAGGAGCGTATCCATATCTGTGCAGTTATGTCCGCAGTCAAGGCTATTGTTTCCATTGTGGAGACGAAGAAGGGGGTTTTGGCCGGTATATCTGCACCGTCCTTTTTCTCAATGTCGGAGACACGTATCATGTCCGCACGCACGTCATATCCGTTTGGAGTTACAAGCTTTATGTCATATTCACCGGTAATAAGCTGCCCCTTCCTGATCCTGGCCTCTATTTCCCTGTCGTTCAGAACTGTCATATTCATGTGGGCAATGAGTTGGTGGATTTATTTTCATGCGATCTCTGTAACAGGTAATAAGCCAAGGCAGCTACTATGAATGAAACAAAGTAGCTTATGTCGAACCCCAGCCTGTACGCTATTGGACCGATGAAGTATTCGGAAGGATACATGAAAGGCACTGAGATGACTATGCCAAGGAGATATGCGAATATAGCCCTGTAATTTACAATTTCCCTGTACCCTCCTTTAAGGTACTGACGGTATCGCAAGAAGAAATCCACAAGCATTATTGCAATCCATGGAGTGATCCAGTAGTCGAGAATGAAGAGAAAATTTTCATATGAAACATAAAAGCTGTTGTATCCAAGATAGGCAAGCACCCCGGCGATGACGGATACGATAACGGCAATATATTTCCTCCCCATCCTCACGCCCGCAGCCCTTATGCTCATTGTGTTTGAGTAGAGGTTTATGGCGTTTGCAGAAAGTCCTCCAAGGAAGAGGAAATAAAGTCCGATCAGCGCATATTTTCCTAGGAACTGTGCAAGAGGCTCGGCCGGGTTAGAGCTGGTGGAGTTGGTGGCCATGCCAACGTAGAACCCAACAAGCTCTGAGAAGAAGGATGCAAGCCCCGCTCCTAAGAGTACGTAAACTGCGATGCTCTTTCGCGAAACTGTGGGCTCGAGATGCTTGGAATAGTCGGAAGCGTATGGTCCCCAACTCATTATATAGGAAAAACTGAACGCCACAATCCATCCAAACGAAACCGCAGAGAAGGCAACAGGCGTAGAAGAGCTGCCTAAAACACCTATTTTTTCAATAGAGTAGGCAAGAATTATGACAAATAGTATGCCAAGTACCAGGGACATTCCTCGCTCAAACCTCTGTATAGTCTTGTGACCTAGAAGGATGAGCCCAAGTACAAGAAGAACAGTGACTGCGATTGGGATTGCATATAACCTGGTACCGATTGCAAGCGCCAGAGCGGAGGCAGCAATTATAGAATTAAACGTGAACCAGCCAAGCGTATTTCCCCACTGCAGAAGTGACATGATGATGCCACCTTTCCTGCCAAAGGTGTACCGGCCAATCCTCATCTGCGACATACCGAAAATAGGACCCATAACGCTCATAAGTGCAAGGAGAACTCCCCCAAGGATAGTGCCTATCGCAAGGGCAATTACAGTGCTCGAATAGCCAAGTCCGTAATCCTGTGCCAGCAGACCAATAAGGAAATCCCCGATCGTCAGGTTAGAGGCGAACCACAGCCAGAATAGCACTGACGCTTTACTGCCTCTGGATGTTATGGGAATAACTTCAAGGTCTTCGGTCGCTTCAACTTTTCTTGTGGCGAACATATGTTCGGTCCAATCCCTAAGGGCTAGGAGATTAGTTAATCTTTCCCTTATCATAGGCTATAATGATCCGCAGTTTCTATTATAGGAACGAAAGCACCTCTGAAGTGGGAAAATAATATTATAAACTATTATATATCTTAAGCAATGGATTTGAAGCTTGCTGTCGAGGCACTCCTCTTTGCTTCCCAGGAACCGATGTCTGTCGGCGACATGTCTATTCCCTTGAACGAGGACAAGGATGCTGTGTCAAAAGCGCTCAGATCCCTTATCAAGGATTATTCATCTAGGGAGACCGCGCTCAGAATAGCTAAGATAGGAATTCGCTACAAGATGGAAGTCAAGGAAGAATACGTGGACATTGCAGAACCGGTTTCCATGCCGGAATTTCCGAAGGAGGCACAGGAGCTCCTTTCCATGATCATCACATCGGATGGTTTGTTGAGGGGCGAAGTCACGAAGAGGTTTGGCGAAATGACGGAAAGAATCCTTTCTGATCTGAAGAAAAGCAAGATCATAGTTGCAGAGAAATACAGAAACACTGAAATTTTCAGGATAGGTAAGAATTTCTACAAATACTTCAAAGTATCGAAGGAACAGGTTTCAGATATGCTTAACTCAAACCGGGATGAGAAACCTGTCGATTAAGATCCTTCTTGTAGGAAGTGGGGGGCGTGAGGATGCCATTGCCACAAAACTTCATGAATCCGACGCAGAGATTTATGCAGCAATGGGCAACAAGAATCCTTCCATACTAAGATATGCAAGGACTTCACTAATTGCTAGGGAAACGGATTGGGAAAAGATACTCGACTTTGCGATTTTGAATAAGGTGGATTTGGCGTTTATAGGCCCGGATCCAGTGCTCGCAACACCACTGGTTGATTCCCTCACAGAAAAAGGTATACCGACTGCGTCGCCATCAATGGATGCTGCAAGAATTGAGACGGACAAGATATTCATGAGGAACCTGCTCCAGAAACACGGAGTTCCTGGCAACATCTTAAACAAAAGCTTTTCTTCAGAAAAGGAGTGCACTGAATGGATCTCATCTTACGGGAAGGCTTTTGTTGTCAAGCCCAGGGGACTGACAGGAGGCAAAGGTGTCCGGGTTATGGGAGACCATTTCTCGTCTTTGCAGGAAGGCCTGAACTATGCTTTTGAGCTTATCAAGAAGGATGGCAGCGTCCTTATAGAAGAGAAGCTCGTCGGAGAGGAGTTTTCGCTGCAGGCGTTTTCCGACGGCACAAGCCTAACGGGAATGCCTCTTGCACAGGATTATAAGCGGGCGTACGAGGGTGATTCCGGCCCGAATACAGGTGGAATGGGATCTATTACGGACAGTGATCATCTGCTTCCATTTATCAGTAAAAAAGCCAGGGATGATGCTTTCGACATCCTCAAGCAGGCATCCATTGCACTTCGGAACGAGGGCCATCCATTCAAGGGAATAATGTACGGACAGTTTATGCTTACGGATTCAGGTGTGAGACTTATCGAGATCAATGCGAGATTCGCCGATCCCGAAGGAATAAACGTTCTTTCGATACTACAGGATAATCTTGCAGATATACTGTTCTCTGTAGCTAACGGAACTCTCAACAACAGGATCAATTTTTTGAAGAAAGCAACAGTACTCAGATATGTAGTACCAATAGGATACGGATCTCAACCTAAACCTGGAAGGCTAAGCATTGATCCTGTGCAAGATAAAAGCACAAAAATGTACTATGCAGCAGTAAATGGATCTCTTTCCAGTGTAGAAATGACATCGTCCAGATCGATTGCGATAGTCGGCATTGCCGATTCAATTCCAGATGCAGCCAGAAAGGTTGAGTCTGCATCCTCCCTGGTGCATGGAGAATATTACATGCGCAGGGACATCGGTACAGAAGAAATGCTCTCCAGAAAGATAGCCCGTTTTAGAAATTGATCCTGCCAAAAATCCTCGGAACCACGGCCGGGCTAGACACAACTAGACTCTTTCCGGGAAGACATACCTTCTTGTCCATGGTCAGGGTCTTCCCGTCGTAGAAACCCCTCTGGTAACGCATGTAGTCGGAGACAAAAACCTCCACCTGCCCATCAGGGATGCGCTTCACTGATCTGTGTGGAACTATCTTTGCTTCGATCACGGACGTGTATTCAAACGATTTCTCTGAAAGAAGCATGCCGCGTTCAAGTTCTTCGGGATCCGCATTTTTCAAAGCAAGACCGACTCTCGCACCCGGACCAGCAGATTCGACATCGACATCATGCATCTGGATCGACCTGACCTGCACCTTTCTATCCAGGTAGGATAATTCAAGATCTTGGTGTTTATGGACGGTACCGGATAACACGAAGCCAAGTGCGACTGTGCCAACGCTCTTGACACCGAAGAAGTGATCTATTATTACTGTGGTGGGAGAATCTGGTTTTTTTGTTTTCATCGAGCTAATCTGATCAGCGAGCTCAACCGGCTTCTTTTCTGTGATCTCATAAGATGATAGCCGGGTGCCCTTAAGTAGCGGTCTGACCTGGTCGATAATGCTTGAATCCGTGAACGTTATAAAACCTGTTTCAGGACCCATAAGATCCAGCGCGACTATCACTTCACCAAGGTCCCTGTTGAGTGTGGTGATGTTTACAACTGCGATGTCTGCTGCAAAGATGGAATCGGTCAGGGATGATATCTTGTCTGGATACCTGAGCGGCGATATGAAAGTAAGGATTGATTCGTCACTTTTTCTTTCGTGAAACTCTATATCTGAGGATGTGCCTTTTTTCGAGACTTCCCTTAGGAACTCCTCGGCATTATATGTAAAAACAGTAAGTGAATTCATGGATGGAGGATCGGATATGGTGTAAATATCTCTTTCTCCCAGGGACGAACTTCAGGTGATTAAACCTGACAGCAACATAAATTGGGAGTCCAGCTTGGAATACATACATCCCCCGGGATGTCAAAAATCGTTGTACACTGGAATTTGGGATCGATTTCCATGGCGAAAGGATATCCGGTATTGCCTTCATTTTCCTAGATGCGGCAATGAGACAGACGCATATACATATATAAGAAAACAAAGATTAATATACAATCTTATGTATTATCTCAATAATATGACAGATGAACCTTCCTTTGAAAAGGGGTTAGAACCGATAGCCGCTATGAATAACGCAAAATATACAAGCTTTCACAAGAAGCTAGTTATTATTGCCGCCCTGGGTGCGTTTACCGACCTGTACGTGATTCAGGCATTGGGAGCAAGTACCTTTAGCGTCATTCCTCATTTCCTTGGGTCAACCAGTAATTTTGCATTTACTGCGTCCCTACTCTTCATCGGAGCAGTCGTAGGAGTATTTTCAATGGGCACGGTGGTCGATTTAATAGGAAGACGACTTACATTCATAATTACGTTGGCTCTGACTGCTCTTTTCAGTTTTTTATCTGCTTTCGCGCAAACTCCTCTAGAACTTAATATTTTGAGGTTTTTGATTGGATTCGTAACGGGTGCAGACTATCCCGCGGCTATGACAATAGTCTCTGAGTTTATGCCAACAAAGTACAGGGGAAGAGGGATTTCATACCTATGGGTTGGTTTCACTCTAGGAGGGGTTAGTGCTTACTTGTTCGGATTTCTTCTTTATATTACCATCGGTCCAACACCATATGAATGGTGTATAATGCTGGGGTCTGCCGCAATCCCTGCAGTGATTGGAATGATTTTGAGAACATCGCTGCCTGAGTCTCCTCGGTGGGCAATAGAGAAGGGAAAATTCGATTTGGCTGCAAAGGGTATCAACAGAGCTTCCGGAGAACTATTTACTCAGCAGGTCTTGGAGAATTCCAGGAAAGCATTATTCTTGGACGAGAAGGTAGTTATTAAAAAACACTACCTGAAGTATTTTGTATTGATACTTCCAATTTTTGTTGCGGTAATGTGTTTTAACCTTATACCGGGTGCTCTATCAACTTTGAACCCCTCAATACTTTCCTCTCTAGGTGTCTCGCATTCTGGGTCTCTTCTCTATAGTGCTTCCTTCCTTGGAGTACAGGTTATAGCTACAATCATGATAGCAAGGACCATAGAATCAGTTGGTAGACTAAAGTGGGCAATGATAGGCGGCTCGCTTGAAACAATCTTTGCGTTCATCGTTCTAATAGCGTACCATAATGCATACGCGCTTTTTGGAGTATTCATGGGACTTTCGTTCTTTGCTTTCGTAGCAGTTCCTGTGATGCGTAACGCTGGAAGTGAGCTGTTCCCAACTGAATTTAGGGGCTTCTCAAGCGGTGTTGTGATGACCGGAGATAGAGTTGCAAGCGTAATTGGATTGTTACTTACGCCTTTGCTATTCACAGGAAAAGATGTCGTTAGACTGTTTTCAGTTTATGGCGCCATTGGACTTGCCGGCACTTTGATTGCTTTCCTTGCACTCTACAGGAAGAAAATAGATAAGAGAAGTCTGGAAGACATTCAACTTGAGATTTTGAAATGAGCGCAGTGCTAGCGTTTTCATTTTAACTCAATTTTATTTTTCATTATACTTTTTCCGTATTACTGATCGCTACGTTGCCGAATCAGGAAATAGTCTAGAGTTCAGTTATTGCTTCACTGCCGATTTATATTTTTGCATTGGAGAAAGACCTTTTTGTCGGTTTAGGTTCATACTATAGAAGATCTGACGGTTTTAGTAAGATCTTCAGAATCGTATCCGAATCCTGGCCCTTTCCTGAATTTAAGGACATTACGTATGTATTCACTCTTCTCTTTGACGACGTCATACTTAAGCTTCAATGGACCAACGAACTCATGTTCTTTAGACAAGGAAGGTGAAGCCAATGCAACAGTAGCTTCAATTTGAGTGCCCACGGAAGAAGAAAAACCATTTCCTATGATACAGTCAATGCCTCCTGCCTCTGCGACTGCAATCATTTTAAGTGTTTCCGAAACTCCTCCATTCCGCATCACTTTCAGCTTGACAATTGAAGCAGCTTCCCTTTGTATCAAGTGCAATATATCCTGGCGAGTAACGGCACTCTCATCAGCCATTATTGGGATGAAACTTCTTTTGCTCAAAAAGGCCATGGAGTCTATATCCATCCTGTTTACAGGTTGCTCAATCAGGTCAAGTTCAAAATGGGCTGCTCTTTCAATAAATTTCATAGCAGATGACCGGTTCATGCTCTGGTTTGCGTCTACCCTAATAGAAAAGTCGTACCCAAAATCTTTCCTGATCGCTGACAATATGCTTGAATTTTTTTCCACCTCTGGACCGATTTTCAGTTTGATCGTGCTAAAACCATCCGATAATGTTTTTTCTATTTGGTTGGATATGTCTTCAATCCTTCCAATTCCTACCCATCCAATGACTTTCAGGTTGTCACGCACGGGTCCGCCCAGCATATTTAGTACTGACAATCTAAGGATTTTTCCCTTTAAATCAAGCAAGGCCGATTCTACAAGTGACTTAGACATATAATGCCCGTAAACTGATTTTCCTATCCTGTTCATTATAGCTGCTGTGTCCATTGGATCCTGGCCCTTTATAAGAGGTACAAATTCATTCTCAACAGTTGATTTAATGTTATAAAACGTCTCTTCAGAATAACTTGGCGAGTCAGGCTCTATGGAGCTGAAGCCAATCACGTCACTATCAGTTTTTAAGTAAAGCAGAACAGAACCTACCCTATCTTTAACTCCAAGTGAATTTTCGTACTTGGAGTTGAGTTCAAGTTTCATAGTGAATACATTAACGCCAGTTATTCTTGTGCTTTCCATCTGAAGTACCTAATTACTTAATGCCTAAATATGCTCGTTTTAAGCGTATTTTCAAATGGTATATTTGATGGCCGTTATTAAGTTTTTCAATAGAAATGTATTAGTATTTTGCAATGATCACGCATATATGATCCAGTCAGATATAGAGCGCAGCGTATTAGAAGACTCAGGACTCACTTTCTCTGAAAAGATACTTTCCCTCAAAAACCTTGCCGAATCCTCGCAGAATCCGACCAGGGTTTACGCCGGTGACTTTGTAATTACCTCAGTGGATTTTACATACGCTCATGATGTTCAGGGCCCCCTGGTTATAAAAATTTTCAATGAGCTAAAGGGAAGGAAGCTATTTGATAGTAACAAAGTCCTGATCAACATAGATCATGATTTTCCAGCAAGTTCAGAGAGATCGGCTGATCTGCATAATATTATGCGTCAGTTTGCCAAGCAACACGGATGCATGATACAGGAGGGATCTAACTGCCATCAATATATATTGGAAAAGATTGCCAGGCCGGGAATGCTCATCGTCGGTGCTGATTCGCATACTACCACCCTAGGTTCACTTGGAACATTTGCAACCGGCATGGGCAGCAGTGACGTGGCATCCATATTCCTTTCTGGAAAGACCTGGCTCAAGGTGCCGAAAACAATTAGAATAAATGTAAACGGTATTCTTCATAGCAGATCAAAGGCAAAAGATGTTGCTCTTCAGGCATTGAGAATACTAGGCACAGATGGTGCGAATTACATGACCATTGAGTGGACCGGCAATGCTGTAACTGCAATGTCGATTGACTCAAGAACTACTCTAACAAACCTCGCTCTTGAAATGGGTGCAAAAAATTCTGTCATATTTGCTGACGAGAAGACTGATGCTTACCTCCTCGAAAGACACAGAGAAAGAGGTTTACACATCACATCTGGGAAAGACGCTGAAATTTATAAGAATATTTATATTGATGCTGAGGAAGTAGTACCAATGGTGGCCTTGCCGGGAAGCCCTGGGAATGCTGCACCGCTATCAGAATTGCAGGGCACTGTACCCATTGATGTTGTTCTTGTGGGCACTTGCACCAACGGAAGGCTTGAAGATCTGAGAAATGTCGCAAAAGTGCTTAAAGGCAAGAAAGTGAAGCAGGGTGTCAGAATGATAGTTACTCCAAACTCTATTGATGTATTTAAAATGGCAGAAAGAGAAGGAATAATATCCATTTTATATGAAAGCGGTGTTATTGTCACTTCTCCGGGATGCGGGGCATGTGCAGGTTTATCTAAAGGTTTGCTCGGAAAGGGCGAAGTAGCCGTATTCGCTGGCCCCAGAAATTTTCCTGGAAGGCTTGGTAGTCTTGATTCAAAGGTCTACCTTGCGTCTCCCGAGACCGCAGCAGCTTCTGCAATAGAAGGCCGTCTTACACAGTTTAGCGAGGTGCCAAGTCAATGAAAGGAAATAGTGGAAAATGCTGGGTTTTTGGCAATGATATCAGCACTGATACTATTCTTCCTTCTAAATGGAAGACTGCTTCATTTGAGCCTTCTGAACTTGGAAAACATGCCATGACCGGGATAGATGAAGAGTTTCCAAAGAAAGCTTTGGACGGAGATATAATTGTAGGAGGACTAAACTTTGGATGCGGATCTAGTAGAGAACAGGCTCCATTGGCTCTTGTTGGATGCGGAATAAAAGTAATAATTGCAAAGAGCATTGCAAGAATTTTCTTCAGAAACTGCGTTAATGTTGGGATATACCCTATAGAAATGGATTATCCGGAAGGTTTTTTCATGAACTCAGATCGACTGGATATTGATTACTCCACCGGAATTATAAAAAATGAGCGAACGGGTAAAACTCTTAGTTTTAGATCCATACCGCCTTTTCTCGTGTCGATTCTTGAAGCTGGAGGTTTGAAATCATTTTTGCTAAGTGGTAAACGATATGAGGATGTTATCCAATGAAAGCACAACTTAGCGATGCTTTCGTAAAAAAAAGGATGTGCTAATGTGGAAATTGATAGAAAATTCGATGTTGTAGTCGTAGGCGGCGGAAATGCTGCTTTGACTGCAGCTATAAGCGCTGCTGAAGAGAATAGAAGTAAGAAAGTACTTCTTATAGAAAGAGCCCCCAGGGAATTCAGAGGTGGAAACTCAAAGTATACCCGCAGCATAAGATATGTTCATGATCATGATAATTACAGCAGCGGCCCATACAATAAAAATGAATATATAGCGGATATTGAGAAAGCTACCAAAGGTTACACAACCAAGGAAATACTGGAGAAGGTGGTTACGGAGTCTGCAGATCTCCCTGCCTGGATGAAACAACATGGAATAACTTTGCATCATGCAGTTAGAGGCGCATTTCACTATTCCCAAGCAAATGCGTTTATCATGGGCGGAGGAAAGCAACTTGTAAACACGTATTATTATGATCTTGAAAAGCTTGGAGTGAAAGTTCTATACGAAACGTGCGTTAATTCCTTCTCTCAAGATGGAAATGGTATATCGATCAAGGTCTCAAGGAATAGTTCCAGTGGAGAGATTCATGCAAGTTCAGCAGTAATAGCCTCTGGAGGCTATGAAGCAAATCTTGAGTGGTTAAGAGAAGGTTATGGCTCTGCTATAGACAATTCAGTTGTAAGGGGAAACAGGTATAATGATGGTATTCCTTTAAAAAAACTGTTTGAACTTGGAGCTGAACAGGTTGGGGAACCCAACCAGGCACATTGGACTGCAGTGGATGGCAGGGCACCTAAATATGATGGCGGTTTTGTTACTA
>JBMFWM010000035.1:0-17604 GCA_049965275.1 Thermoplasmata archaeon
GAAGAGTCGGAAAAGCTCAAGCTACATTCTGTTTAAGTATTTGTTCAACACAGCAGTTACAAACTATCAGGTTACTGAATATGAAAGTTTTGTATAATGTTCATCAATTAATTTGCGCCTTGGGTTCTGAAGTGTTGACAGCGACAAACCTTGGAATGCTAAATGTTATCAGGAAGGATATTATAGAAGAAGCCCACACTATTTCCCAGAGGTATTCAAATCCAAGCGCGTATAAAAGTGTTAAAGGGAGTGAAACGAGTGCAGCAACCACACCAACTATCTGCCGCTGTACACCTCCGAAGATACCTCTGTTCTCCCTGCCAATAACTGTTACTTCGTATGACATTGCCCCGGTTATTGTGATTATGCCGGGGCTGGAAAACAATGCTGCTCCTAGGAAAAGATACTCGTTTTTCAAAAAAATTGCCAATAAAATTAAACCATAAGTGACAACATCCAGCAACATAGTAAGCGTGATAAAACGTCTGCCGAGGTTGCTCTTTCTGTCTATGAATCTCTCGCTGTATCTCCCAAGGATAGAAGCTATAACATATGTGAGGAGAAGAATGCAAAATGTGTATTCAATGGGAATTCCCAAAATCAACCCGGATGGCACATAAAAGAGGCTAAAACCAATTACTCCAATAGTCATCATTGCTTTGGAGCTTATTAGTGGAAACACGAATTTACGCCGCTCATTCAGGCTTCTCAATCCCTCAAAAAAGCCTGGACTCCTGACCTGGGCCACAACGTTTTTCATGGCTTCCTTTTCTCTTGAATAAAGAACGAAGAATGCAAGGAAAGACATGCATATCAGTAAGAGGCCGCTCCCCAGAAATACGTAAGAAATATCATAAGAAAGCGCACCCAGAATCAGGACCAGGTATGATATCGAGCTTCCGATGGTTTCTCCCGTTAAAATTCTAGCGTAATTCTTCCCGAGGATATCTGCTGCACTCGCCTTAGCTATAAAAGAGTTAAGTGATGCCCTGAAAAAACCTTCAGATATTATTATGGTTGCAATTAACACAGGAATTAAAGCGATTATCAGTAAATTCCTTGATACTTCCAGATAAAGCAGGGTCAGGCTTATACCGTAAAGAAAGCTCCCAGTTATCATTAAGGTGAAAGAATGTCCTTTATCTATGGCTCTTCCCTGTAATATGGAAATACCGATCAGTAGTGCCTGGCCAACTGTCAGGCCGATTCCTGCAAGATACACCGGAAAGTTTGCCCCTTCGAGGTAAATGATGATTGCAAATGAGAAAACAGTCATGGAAAGCGAGAAAATTGAGTTCAGCGCTGAAAGATTTGAGACAAATGGATTGACTTTTTGGACTCCTTCGATCACTTCAGGCACGATTCATTAAGAGTGATAGATATAAAATTTTTTCACCCCTTTCGTCCAAGATCATCAAATACTGCCATTGCTGATCATTTCTATGAAGCGGAGGATATTATTTCTTTCATAGCCAATGGTAGAAGGTTCGCCGTGACCTGGATAAATTATTGTATCTGGTGGAAGCTTAAGATACCAGTTGAGACTCTTGAGCATATCAATTGGATTGCCTCCCAGGTCCATTCTTCCTATGTTGTCTCTGAAAAGGCAGTCTCCAGTAAACACTGATGAACCTGCAATTATAGAGATACTACCTGGCGTGTGCCCCGGAGTGTTCTTCACATGGATTTCAGACCTTCCAACCAGAATCGTCCTGTCCGAATCTATAAGAAAACCCGGTTTTGGTGGTTTACCGACCAGACCTAACTGCTTACCGAGATTCCACGTTTCATGCATAACTTTGAGGTCCTTGCGGTGCATTCCAAAGGATGTACGAAGCTCGGAAGCAACGAGATCCGCCACAAGGACATGATCGAAGTGCCCATGTGTCGCCAAAACACCTACCGGGATTCCAGGCATAGTTTCAACGACCTCCATGATCGCATCAAAATCCCCTCCGGCATCTATGATAATATACTCTCCACCTGAAGAGACGAAATAGCAGTTAGTCTGCAAGCCTCCTACAACGAGGTGCTTCATTGAAAGTGCATTACCTGCCATTTCATCATATCAGTGTAATCGGTAATAAAAAGTTGCCATTGTCAGAATGACTTGGGCCAGAATTCATATTCTTCCAGGAGTCAGATAACAACCAAAATCAAATATTGCCACGTTTCCGCAATAATGGTACAACTTGGCACACCGAGTTGAATGCAGGTGCCGGGATTTGAACCCAGGTCGAAAGCTTGGAAGGCTTCCGTGCTAGACCAGTCTACACTACACCTGCTGTTTGCCCTCAATCATAAACATGTTAATATTTCTTGTTCGTCAATTTCCTTAGGCACTGAGAATCTGTACTTGTAACGAACTCAGGTAGGATGTACCATGAACAGTTACATCGACATTGAAAACGTAGAGAGAGGGTACAACCGATTCATTGAAATAAGCATAATTATTAAAGTAGTTTATTGTGACTGGCGATGCAGTAGAACCAGCGCTTGACATCGTGATCGTCAAATTATTAATAGGTGTAATGTATGATACGTATATTCTCATAGACAATACGCCATTCTGCGTTATAGAGTAATGATAGACTCCATTTGACTGAGCGAGTGCTGACCATTGTGATATTTGAGGATTGTAAACCTGAATGGAAGAGACCTGGGGTCCACCCACAGAGCTTACCGGTGGATTTAAGGAAACAGTCCAGAATACAATCCATGTAAGGATAAACACCATGACGAGAATGAAGACCTGCGATCCTCTCTGTGGCATCTTAAGATGAAGTGCCTGTAGAATCCTCTTAAATGATATTATGAACAGGAACATCAGCAGAAGACCGACATACCATATTCCTATCAAGAAAAGATAGCCGGAAAAAAGGCCAAGCGCTGCTGCCAGGAGAAACATTACTATTGTGGATTTAGCTCGTTCCTTTTCGCTCTGAAGGAAATCCTTCTCTATAAATTCCGGTTCCACGAAGATTTCCTGATCTTTGTCTTTTGCCATCTAACCCGGGTTAATCAGTTGTTAATTAATGAAGTTATTGCGACTGCAGGGTTGCTTGCAAGCACTACTCCCGAAGCCACAAGACCGCCGACAGCACCGAGTTTCAGTGAAGTCAATATATCTTTATGTGTTTTGATGCCTGCTCCGACTATTAATCTGACTGCATTCTTTTCGCATACCATCGCAGCTTTTTCTATTATATCTGGTTTGGCGGTTGATACCGAAATATTGCCTCCTATCAGTTCAGGTGGCTCATAGGCAACCAAAGGCGCCCCAATTTTGGCAAAACTGGTAACTTCATCAAGGTTCTCTGCACATACTATGACCTCAAAATCCATGGATCTTGCCTTCGACACGACCTTTTCGATCGTCTCCAAATTCAACCGGAATTCTGAATGATTTATCAAGGAACCATGTATCCCAGAATCAACGAGCATCTCTATTGATATTCTTCCAGTAAATGCCCCGTATCCAATTGGATCAACATGCTGGGCATAGAATGATTTTGCAGTGAATTGGTCTGCTATGTGAAGATCATAGGCGCCAACAGCATAGTGGATTTCCCAACCTTTGAAAGCATTCATGTCGGGTAAACCGGCGAAGAATTCGTGTGATCTTTTTCCTGTAGCCTTTTCATAATGCTTCGTGTTTATTATCAGAATATTATTTCGGCGCTTGTATGATTCTGGGTTCACCAGAGTATATTATAGCATGTATTAACAAGTTTTATTATCCATTTTTAATTGTCTGAATTACATGGTAGAGCAACCTTCGGCAGCAGCCAGTATGGAAGAAGCATGGAAGAAGAGTTATCCCGAAGGGAACCAGAGGAAGATAGAAATCCCTGATTCCTCGGTTTATAAGCTGTTGGCAGAATCTGCTTCCAAGCATCCGGACTCGACTGCATTAATATTATTTGGAAAGAAGATAACGTACAGGAAATTGCTTGCAATGGTTGATGCCCTCGCCTTCAACCTCAAAGAGAGGCTCAGATTATTCAAGGATTCTAAAATCGGCCTTATTTTACCCAACTCTCCCCAGTATGTCATATCGTTTTTCGCAATTGCAAAGATAGGGGGAGTTATAGTTCAGACTAATCCTATCTATACAGAGACGGAGATTCTTAATGAATATAAGACAACAGAAGCATCGGCGGTTATAACCTTAGATATGTACTATCCTAAAGTCAAGAGTCTCACCAAGGACGGCATATCCATTGTCGTGACAAGCATAAAGGACTTTCTGACCCCACTTGCATCCATGGTCTATTCAAGAAAGACAAAGAACGAACCTAAACCAGAGAAACCTGTTTTTGAAGGCAGGATATTCAGATTCAAGGATCTGATTAAAAGTGGCTCTTCCCCTGAGGAACAGGTGGAAACAAAATTGGATCCCGTGCTTTTCCAGTTCACAGGAGGCACAACAGGAGTCCCGAAAGCAGCAATGCTCTCACACAGGAATCTTGTTGCGAACGCTACACAGCTTAAAGCATGGAATTCAAGCTTAAGAGAACCTGGAAAATTCATGTCTACCCTGCCGTTCTTCCATGTTTACGGCATGATGACTTCTTTGATACTTCCTGTAACCACTGCGTCGACCATGATCCTCGTCCCTGATCCGAGAGATACTGAGACTCTTTTGAAACTGATCAAGAAATACAAGCCAGACTATCTTCCTGGCGTACCCACGCTTTATAAGTCAATAATCAACCACCCAGATTTAAAGAAGTTTGATCTGAAATCAATTAAGGTCTGCGTTTCCGGTGGGGCTGCACTCCCCGTGGATACGCTCAAGAGATTTGAAGACGCTACTGGAGGTCTATTGATAGAAGGTTATGGTCTCAGTGAAACTTCTCCTGTTATCGCAGCGAATCCTGTTGATCGAAGCAGAAGAAAGGTTGGTTCGGTGGGGCTTCCCTTGAGCAACACTGAATTCAAGATCGTAAACCCTTACAGCCTGCAGGAAGTCCCGGTTGGAGAGGAGGGAGAGATATTTGTGCGTGGCCCCCAAGTGATGCTTGGATACTGGAGGAGTGAATCTGAAACAGCCGGGGTCATGGAAGATGGCTGGCTTCGGACAGGAGATATTGGAAGATTCGATAATGATGGATATCTGTATCTTGTGGACAGGAAGAAAGACATGATCATATCCAGCGGATATAACGTCTATCCGCGTGAGATTGAAGAGGTATTCTACAGGCATCCAGATGTAATAGAAGCAGCTGCCATAGGTGTACCTGATGAGAGAAGAGGGCAGAGCGTCAAGGTTTATGTCGTGAAAAAGGAAGGGTCGAATATCACCGAACAGGAACTAATGGCTTTTGCGTCCAAGCAGCTAGCCCCATATAAGAGGCCAAGATCTGTTGAGTTCAAGAAAGACCTGCCCAGGACACTTGTTGGAAAAGTCCTGAAGCGCGAATTGCGCACCGACCAGACAAGAAATCCAAGGGTGGGTAGAAGGCCATAGTTATTTACATACTATTATCGCCAGTGCTCATATTGTATTTACCCAGATAGTAAAATACCAAGAAAAACTTTATTTCTTGATGGTGCAATGAAAATGTCTGTGATCTTTTTTGCAAGACACGAGGTGTGCTGCTAACAAAAGTGTAAGAATAATATCTTGATACGCAGAAAGAGGGTATCGTCGTTTGTACTTAATGGAATACATCTTTCTTCTGACCCTGATGCTATCAATGGCAGGGGCAATGTCACTCCTGATACTTTACGCCCGTAAGGCAACAAACATACTGCAGCGCCTTCTAACCTATGTTTTTGCATCAATGATGACGGGGATGCTTATAGGTCCGCTGCTATACCTCGCTCTTCCTGGAAGCATAAGCATAGCGGGCAGTGCCGAGATATCCCTTGTCTCCATGACTGTGCTGGTCATACCTTCCCTTATAGTGTTCATGGATGATGTTCTTGCACAGAGAAAGGAAAGACCTAGATTTTTCATACATGTATATGTTGCGTTCTCCGTGATCTTTGATGAAATACTTATGAGCCTTATCTTCAACCTTCTATTAAATCCACAATTCTATCTGCATCTGCTGCACTCGAATCTTCTTAGTTTTGTATGGACTGCAATCGCAAGCTACTGGTTTGTGTTTCCTATGGGCCTGGAGATGTTCCTTACACTCCTCTTCATGCATAGAGAATTTACTTCCCATGTAAGAGTGGTGCTGCTGATTCAGGCTGCATTGATGATAATGATGCCAACTGCCATATTGGTCAACGCATGGGAAATTGGCACGATTTATCTTTCCGGGGCATTGATGACAGTCTTTTTCATCTATATGTTCGAATACCTTTACCGGAAGCATGCCATGAAGGTTCATCTAGGCGCCTATGTGCTCCTGCTTCTCTTTTCGTATAGTGCCATGATGGCTGGTATCTTTTTCTGGATAGTTATGGGCAATTATGCTGTGATTGCGCTTGCAATGGTGGTAGATATGCTTGTATATCTCGCAGCTGCGCTCAACCGTGGCTGGTTATCGAAAGGCAAGAGCCTTTACTGGATTTCAAGCAAGAACTGGTCCTTTCTCTTTCTTCTTCTTGTTTTTGTAGCTGAATTCTTCATGGGTGCTGTTTTCGATGTCGTTTATTATGGAGCTTCAGGATTCATGCAATCCACAGGCATAATCATGTTTTCCGGTTCTTTCTTTTCAGATATCGGCATTGCAGTCTTTGACTTCTTTACATTTGTAGCACATGTATCCCTCTCTTCATGGTTCCTCATAATGATGGGAGTTGAGATGGGATCGCTTGTTGTCTTCAAGATCCGCTCGACCAGGGAGCTCGAGACGAGGATCAGACTTGGACTCATGCTCGCTGCCTATGCGGTTTACTCGATCTTTATACCGTCATTCCTGATATCAAACCCGTCTAGCATACCTTTCGTCGGCTGGACAATGGGAATTGGCTCTGGAGGGGCATTTTCGCTAGTCTTCATTGTGCCGATTGCCCTCACGTACCTGATAAGCGGCATATTATCCATTCTGTTTGGATCAAGGCAGCTGTGCTCGACCTTCTGCACCGCGCCCGTCATGTATCAGGGAACATTCTATGATTCAATGAAAAAATTCAATGGATCATCTCCTTCTGCAAAAGTACTGACAAGACAGACCAGGAAGGGCGAGCTGGTTTACAGGATAGTATCACTCAGCGTATATGCCGCTCTAATCCTTTCGGCGGCCGTTTCTCTGCTGGACTCACTCGGTTACCTGAATTTCTACTTCTACGGAACTGATCCGTCATACATGGTGTATCTCTTTCTCTTTGGTTTCCTCTGGTATGCCGTTTTCATAACAATGCCGTTCCTTGGATCATATGGTTGCATTAACACAGGTTACTGCCACTGGGGTAACTTCAACCGCTTCGTTTCAAGGTTTGGTTTTTTTAGGCTCAAGGTAAAGGATCCGATGCAGTGCGTGTCCTGCACGACGAAGGACTGTGCAAGCGCTTGCCCTGTCGGCAACTACGGTCAGCCTGGCAAGTTCATTCAAACCGGTGAATACAAGGACTCCAGATGCGTCGGTATTGGAGACTGCGTCGGTGCCTGCCCATATGAGAACATATTCTATTATGACATCAGGCACTGGATAAAGGAGAAGCTTCCCAGGAAGCACTAATCATGAACATTTTCCGGTTCCTTTTCATGGAAAAGGCCAAGGATCATGCAGAAATAAAGTGTCATAGCTATCATCATTGAAAGTGCAAAGACCATCCAAGATAGACCAAAAGGATGTGGGTAAATAACTGGTTCGAGCAAACCTACTGCTGAAATAACAATGAGCAGAATGATCCAGCGTACAATTCTTCTTTGACCGCTAACTATGTCATTTCTATGAGCGTACACGTAGCTGAAAAGGTAATAGATAGCCAGTATCATGAAGATGGCGTATGCAGCAAGCAACGGTAGCACGAAAGGCGAATTTCCAAGCATTGCAGGATCTGCAATCTGCATGAGAAAAATTGTCACTACAGCCCTCTTTTCGAACCCTGGAGGCATTCTTAGAAAAATGAAGAATATCATCTCGGCAAGCATTGGTGCAAGAAACAGTATGCTTGTAATAGACAGTGAAAAATAAGATAGGTATGATCCAAGGGACTCAATTCCGCCGAAACCAAATCCGATTATACGGAGGAAGAGAGCCATGGATATCTCATTCCATGAAAGCAGAATGGCAAAAATGAATACCTCCAGGCCAGTGAAGGACGAATATGATTCAATAGTGGCAGCAACAAGTATGTAGACGACGGCGACAGTCATGATAATCATTGAGATATTTACAGCAATTATTGTGTTGAGAAATGATGGCGGCGCCACAATATAATAGATAAGTGCATCTAGCATACTGCCCATCATTGTTATGAGAAAAAGAGCTGATGCAAAACCCTTCAGTGTGATTTTGCGACCTAATGATCTGAGGTATGTTAAGATCCATATAATGAAGGCGGTCATAACCACCTCGGTAAAAATCACCCAGAATAAATTCTGCACGCGTCCAGCATTTAATAATATTATTATAATTTGATCCCGCAATTATTCTAAGCTAAGAATTAGATCTGTATCCTTAAATCTCTTTCAGCCTTCTTGAACCACTGCCTGGATGGCATGTTACTTTTACAAGTCCCTTCTCTACATGCTTCTCGTCAATCTGATAGTTGTAACCTCTTAGCAGACCAGATAAGCCGGCAAAGCTGCACCTTGAAGCCTCAAGACTGAAACCTGCTCCTACCAGTAGGATGGAGGTAGTATTTCCATTGAAGCTCATCTCAAACCTGTCTGCCGGTATGAATTCCTTGAAAAGTTGAGCGAAAGTCCATAGTTTTTCCAGATCAGGGGCGTATATCTGGCAAACCTCTGCGAATGCGAATCCTGCCTCCTCCCATTTTTCCAGGCTGGCTTTCGTGTCGTTTCTGATCGCTATCTGGAGTATTTGGTCAAGAAGCATAGCCGGGACAGGTACTGCCCTGAGAGAATCCATAAGGCTAAGGATGTTTGATATTTTGGAAACAACGTTGCTGTCGACGCCTGACTTCCTAGCCTCAAAATACATCTGGAGGGCTTCACCGGTTATCGAGCTGATCATCTTTCCTTCCCTTTCGGCCTCTTCCTGCAGTTGCTTTGCAAGTTCTGTCCTCAAAGAAAGGTTCATTCTAGTCATGTGAGCGAGTTACTAAACGTTATGAAATATATTATTGTAACTAGGAAAATAAGAAAAGATTGTTTTCCAGTGCTCCTTTGACGTGTGAGCTTTCGTGCACCTATCTGCACATGAACGTGCATAACTGTTAAAGAGCCGGCGTTGACTTTTCTATTGGTGACAAAAAATGCCATTTGTAGACAGTTTAACTGTCATGTTGATTGGTTTGGCGATGGGTTTGGCTCTGGGAGCATTCTACTTCTTCTTCAGGGCAAGAGAAGACGAGAAGATGCTCAATGCACTCATAGTGCCTGCGTTCGTGGTTGGTCTCTTTGATACAGTAAGCGGCTTTCTGATGTCATTCACCTGGCCCTTGCCCGGTTCATATAACATGCTCTTCGGAGATCCGTTGCTCCTCTTTGGTCTGATTCTCGTTATGACGTCGGTAGCGTATTACAAGAAAATGAATCTAGGGCTGATTCCGGTTCTTTCTCTTCTCCTTGGAATATACGTACTGGTAGGAGCTTACTCGATCGTTCAGCTAAAGCTGGAGTCTGGAAACAACCTTATAACTGCTCTCGGTCTGTACATCTTCTCAGGCCTCGGTGCGCTGCTGGCCCCAATAGCATACATAAAGCCAACATCTGGAAACAAGTATCTCTACTATACAGAATGGATAATACTTGGAATAGCTACTATCTTTGCACTGGTAATCGGCTACATGGGCTTCCATGAACACCTTGCGAGCCCGCCATGAAGAGAGAGGGGATCGAACATGTCGATAGACTGTTCACCCACTACCTTACCTGAACCTACAGACTCTATCCTCCTGGAACCACAGACCCAGTTAAATGGGAATGGATGGGCGTCTGTCCATTTTTCTCATTTAGGGTTTGATATCGACATACAGCTCATACAGCACGCCGATGAAAAAGGCAAGAGATTCCAGGACAACCAGAGTATAGCAGAGCTTGAAGGCCATGCAAAGCTTTCATGCCTTCTCTTCATATATATGATGTGTAAAATACGCTTCAAGGTTGCCTGAGTGGCAACCTGTTTTTTTTAGCCAGGTACAAATGCTGGATAAATTTTCATAGCTTCTTTTGTCAATCTGTCCCGATCATCAGGATGGGCGATAGATATCAGTTTCCTGGCACGCTCACCCAGGTCAAGACCGTGCAGGTTTACGGCACCGAATTCAGTGACTACCCACTGCACGTGATTTCTTGTAGTTGTGACACCTGATCCGGGTAAAAGGGATGAGGCGATTTTGGACTTTCCTGATTTCGTCCTGGATGTTAATGCGATAACGGATTTCCCGCCAGGCGAAAGTGCTGAGCCTCTAACAAAGTCCATCTGGCCCCCAACCCCAGAGATCATAAGATCACCGATGGATTCCGCACATACCTGTCCTGTCAGGTCAACAGCCACAGCTGAATTTACTGAAATCATGTTCTTCTGCTTTCTTATATTTGAAGTATCGTTTGTATAATCAACGCTTTTCATAAGTATCTGGGGATTGTCATTCAGGAAACTATATAGCCTCTTCGAGCCCTTTGCAAAGGTTGCCACTGCGTGCCCGATGTCAAGATCCTTTCTCATGTTAGTCACAGCCCCTGATTCTGTGAGGTCAAGCATTCCATCCGAGAACATTTCTGTATGGATGCCGAGGTCTCTGTGTCCATCCAGACGCTTCATGACGGCATCTGGTATTGCCCCGATTCCGGCCTGGAGGGTTGCACCATCCGGGACTAATACCGCGACATTTTCTCCGATCTGCATCTCATCCTTAGATATGTCGTGCCTCCCCTCTTCATGGATCTGTTCAGTGTGCTGAATGCTATAGTCTATGAAGTTCTCCGGAAGTGTCGCGTCACCGAATGTTCTCGGTAGTGACTCATTTATCTGAGCTATCACGACTGGAGAGGATTTAATTGCTGCCTTTATTGCGATAACCGCAGCTCCCAGGCTGTGCAGTCCATGTCGGTCTGCCGGGGATATGCTCGCCAGGACGATATCGGGTTTCAAGGTATTCTCAATGAATTTAGGTATATCTGAAAGGAAAATAGGCAGATATTGCGTAGATCCATTCTTGTATGCTTCTCGCATGTTTCTTCCAAGGAATAGCGAGACATCACGTATTTTATTCTTATTTTCGGATTTGAAATATGGGCCAATCCCGCTTATCTCTTCGTGATATAAGCTTACCGGACCCACTTTATCAGAATTTTCGGCTATTAATTTGAGAAGATGCAGGGGCGTAGACGGCACTGCATGTACATATATCCTTGATCCAGGTCTTACAAGCTCTAAAAATTTGCTTTCGTCTATTTCCTGCATAATTTTTCCGTTAGTGAGAATCGCTGAAGCAGTGATAAATCTTCCCAATAATATCTGAGCAGGAGATCCAAGTTCATTTTTTCATGTGAGTGTAAACATTGATGCCTTTATGCATAAGATCAGGGAATATTGACTTCGGGAAATCACAGATACTTCCAATAATGTTAATTGTGGTAGAAGAATTCTATAAACAAGAGACTGAATGACGCAAAATTTGCTAAAGAGAATAGAGAATGAGTCCATTGTCATAAGGATGATGAACTCTGTCCTGGTAAAAGAGATTGATTCACATTCACAGAAGGTTAAGGAGATGAATATAAGGCTGTTTGAAATGAATGCAGATCTCGAGAGGTCTAAGACGATAAGAGATTTACTGGAGAGCTATGAATAAGAATCTAGAGCAGGATATAGAATTCCTGAGACAGCGAATCTATCTTGATGAAGAGGATATCTCTGAACTTTCAGTTCCAGGAGATGAGTTAACCGATGCAATTGACGATCTGAGGTCTCAAAATACGATAAGACGCGCGCAAAGATCAGCAATTTAGCTGCAAGAGAAGCTTCAATAAACTATGAGCTCTACAAGAAATTACAGATACTGAAGACGGAATCCATAAGGCTTAATGCTTTAAAGACAAACCTAAAAATGAAAGGCAAGAACATACTTCCAGAAGTAGAACAGGAAATTGAAGTCTTGTTGAGGAAATATCTTGGCCTGCCCGTGTAGGTTTCTTATGTGCCGGAAACAAAGTAACATTACCAGAGATATTGGGCTGAGCGGAGCGTGATATAATTTCTGCCGAAATAGCAGATAGGCCCAAGTTTTGGTTTAGATTAAACAGGCATACGGTCACATTGCATATTGGTCGTACTTGAACAAGACATGTGAAAGGACACAATAAAATTTTAAATTATTAATAATTATGATCATAAAAGCTGTATACACACTGACGCTAATGAATTGATGATCTCTGTAGTCGGGTTGGGCAACATAGGATCCATGATAGCCCGGGAACTTTCCAATCATGTTGAGGTTATTGCTGTTGATTCAGATAGAAGTAAGGTAGAACAGATACCTGAAGCCAGGGGGATTGTAGGCGATTTAAACGAAGCAGCGGACATTATCAAAAGAAGTGAAGCGGCCGTGGTTGCACTTCCAGGACAAGTTGCATATCCTTATGTTAAAAAACTTCTTGGATGGGGCGTAAATGTAATTGATATCTCGTACAGTCCTGAGAACCCGTTTGATCTTGATCGTATAGCAAGATCAGCCGGTGCACTTTACATCCCTGACTGCGGCTTTGCGCCCGGTCTCTCCAATATGCTAGCATACCGCCTTTATAGAAAATATGCTGCAGATGAAATAGAGATTATAGTGGGTGGTCTACCAGAAAACCCGACTGAACCATTTCTTCATTCCGTGACCTGGAGCGTTGAAGGTCTGATTGATGAATATACGAGAAAGGCGAGTGTTATTTCCAAGAACAGTATCAAATCGGTCAACTCGCTGGATGAAATAGGATCTATAAGTATAGAGGGATACGGTGATTTTGAATACTTCACCTCGGATGGTCTGAGGACGTTACTCTCGACTGTGAAAGTGAAGAACCTTTCCGAGAAAACAATAAGAGTGAAAGGGCACCTTGAGAGGATGAAGTTCCTTCAGGAAATGGGCTATTTTTCTGATGAAAAGGTTGGGAGGACATCAGCCAGGAAGATTTCAGAGCATATTTTTGGCAGATTTAGATCAACCGGTCATGATTTGTGCATACTCCTTGTCCGATCCGGTGATGCTTCAAAACATTCATTGCTGACAGCCAGAGGGACTGAAAGCCGAACTGCTATGAGCCTGTTAACTGGGATTCCGGCGGCATCAGTGTCGCGGCTTGTTGTTGAAGGTAAGATAACTGGCCAGGGTACAGTTCCACCAGAACTTATCACTGAAAATGATGAAAATTATTCAGCCATCCTGCAAGATCTTACGAAAGCTGGAGCGGTTTTTGATTCCAACTTTTGAGTAATGAGATAAGCTTTGGCGAGGTAACGTTGGGATGTGGCTAAGAAGACATGGATAGTTACACCGACTTGGATTCAGAGAAGGAATTAGTTTTCTCAGAGTCTATGCTTGCTGGTCATTTAAGACCCGCAGTAACATGACAGGATAACATAGGTCAGGCTATCTGGCGGTGAATGAATGATGCGATGTTATCGATTATCCTGCTCTTGACCTGGGATGGTTTGGACCATGAGAAAAGAGAAGGCTCAAGATAGCAGGCGAGTGCGCATTTGTTGCAGCTCGTATAACCGCCCCAAGCATACTCATCCCAGAGTTTCAGTATATCCGTATCCCAGACTGTATACGATCCGCTGTATTCATTAAGCACGTAACATGGCATCACTATCTTCCCTGTTGGATCTATATTGATGGTAAGCCATGGCTTACATTCCCATGAAATACCTTGGTACCATGAGTTAATAATTGATTCGAAGTATTCTTTTGTATTCATTATTGGTGCCTTGTCTTTTTTCATAAGGAGAAGTTTTTCAATCGCGACTTTAAGAGGACTGGCACCAGGGCTTTCCTTTTCTGCTGTGCTGTAATCGAACGCGATTTGGAAGTTAATCTGTACTCCGAGTTTATTTGCAAGGCTGACCAGGTCAGTTGCCTGATCAAGGTTCTCTGATGTAAGGGTCGCGCTTATTGCCAAGCTAACGTATTTGCTTGCTTCCTTTATGCCTTCAACTGCATGATCATATGAACCGGTCACTCCTCTTAGCCTGTCATGCACACTTCCAATCCCATCAAGGGAGACGAACAGGAAGTCAAGGTTATCTTTAACCTCGCCCACCTTCTTCCTGAGAAGCCAGCCGTTTGACACCATTGACGTGTGAAACCTGGAATATGACTCCTCAAGTATCTGTCCTATATCTGGCCGGAGAAGAGGTTCACCGCCTTCGAATCCCATGAAGAGAACGCCTGCCTTCTTGAGAGATTCCAGCATTCTGACCTCATCTTCAAGCGAAAGGAGAGCTTCGTCTTCTCTCCGCCAGAATGGACACATCTTGCATTCTAAGTTGCATCTATATAATAACTTGTGCCCGGCGATTACTGGCATCCGCTTGTGTGTTATTCCCTTAAAGGATCTTGTAAATCCTCTTCCTATTACCGGTTTAATAAGGGACATAATATATATAGCAATATCAAGTTATTAACCGTTTCACATTATAAGTGATCTGGGAGGAAAAGTGCGTTGCACAATTCAATAGGCATGTGTCATCTCCCTGAGGATGTTGTAATATTGCACCTTCAGTGCAATCTCCTGCGCAATGTAGTCAGGCCTGACTGCCTTGATCACTTCTCCCATTGTCCTCTTGAGGCCTGAGAAATAAATCTCAACATTCCATCTTTTTCCATAATCGACAGATTCCTTCCATTCATTTTCTGATGTCCTCCGGATCTGTCTGACTATTCTTGCCCTTGAAGGTGATCCACTGCTCCTTGTGGATGCATTCTTCCTTGGAGGTATGATTGCATTCCCTCCAAATGTGTTGTATATGGACTTTGAATCATATCCCTTGTAGCCGAATATTTTCCTGATTCTGTCTTTTACCGATGTTAACAGTTCCTTTCCGGCCTTTGCATCATGCACATGCTCATCTGTGATGGCAAATGAGATCACCGATACATCATGGATGGATATGACAGCATGAAGCTTGGACCATCCCTTCCTGGGTCTTTTCCATTTAGATCCAAGGTAATCGCCCCTGATTGTTATCTTGAAGCCAGTGGAATCAATGGCGCAGTCCACAGGCTTTCCCTCATGTGATTCAATACCCGGGGTAATCTTCCTTATCCTCCGGAATATGCTCGTGTAGCATACTGTTGCAATGTCCGTGATCCTTGAGAATATCCTGGCAATACCCTCCAGTGACCTGAAGGGGGTGCTGTACACTGCCCTGATCTTTGCAAGGAATGTTATGAATGCATTTGGTGTTGCATATGGGTGCCCCTCTTCCCATGATTGTTCTCATCAAGGAGTGTCTTCAAGTCCATGAGGAATGACGGATCAAGAAGATCCTCAATCCTGTTCACCAGGGACCTGTTGTAAATGTCATGCCGGCGATCCGATCCCATACGATATCTTCTTGTGCTCCTGTTCCCTGCACCTATGATTGGCTGTGGTGTCATAACAGGCAATCACTCCCCTGTATTGTGAAATACAGGGGAATTATGCAACGCACTTCTTTGGATGCATAAGCTAATATTTTACCGAATTCATTTGCTTCCTTGCCTTCAAGTTCCGTTATATACTCAATATGCTTGATCGGCTCAAGATAGCAGAACCCTTTCACATCTAAGAAAGTACTTATAGTGAGCCGCCAGGTATCGTTTCTCCAGACTTCAACTCTTTTGAAGGTTAAATCTGCCTTCCCGTTGCATATATCACAAACCTGAACTTTTCCCATGGAAAGCAATCTATAAGCTCATATTTCTTTTTTCCCAATCATCTAGGTCATAGACTGGGTAAAGAATCTCCTTTGGTATAATTTTGAACTTAAAAAAGTGAGTTAAACATCCAAACTTGAATTTGAATAGCGCCGGATTTGAAATATTAGAGGTTAACAAAGAACTGGACAACTTCGGTTCGTCCTTTGAGTATTGTTATATTTTTTCACAGAACGCCAAGTGGGGAAAAGAAATAATATATAGTATCCTATACATTACATATAGGTGATACATAGTGAAGGATGAAATAACCACCATACAATTGAAGAAATCTGTGGTCAATGCACTCAAAAGGATTAAGAAATATCCAAGAGAGACTTATAATGAGACTATTCTCGGACTAATAAAAGATGCCCAGGAGACAAGGGAGCTAGATACGTTTGTCCAGAAGGCTCAAGAATCTAAGATGAAGGAACTCTGGGAACAAGGAGACTACAGCGGGTGGGAAAATGCCTAAGTCCGGTGACGTAGTCATTACCAGGATAAGGTTTGCTGATGATGAGGGCTCAAAGATCAGACCAGCATTAGTCCTGTTTGAAGAGCTTGGAAATGTCGTGATTGCGGGCATAACCACAAACTTGCGAATGAAAGGTATACCCATATCAAGGAAAGAAGGGGCAGCCCAAGATAGCATGATCAAGCTGAATTATATTTTCACTATAACAAATGATGCAATTTTAAAGACTGTATTTCATTTGAACGGCGAAAAAAAGCAAATGGTCTTCGAGGAGATCATCGAGAAGCTTCAAGGCCTGAATGTCTGACAGGAAGCGGGTCCGGAGGGCTTCGAACCCCCGACCTATGGATTAAGAGTCCATCGCTCTACCTGGCTAAGCTACGGACCCGCAGTAAGGGCATATTAAGACATAATTTATAATTTTGTAGTGTTTTCTGTGATTATTAAAGGAAAGGTAATGGTTTACTTCTTGTCACAGTTTTCCCTGTAGTACTGGATGAACATCTGCTTCACCGACTGGGGGGAATCCTTCTTTAACTGATCGGAGACGGCTTCGCATAGCTGCTTTGGAGTGACGCTCTTTCCTCTGATACCTTTATAGAGACCCTCAATTCCATCCTTCTGTCCTCTTGCATAAGTTAGCGCTTCAGCGTAAGTGACCCATATATCAGGATAGCCGCTCTTAATCTTCAGCAGGTCCTCTATCGTTCTTACAGCTTCCTCATGTCTTGAGAGTTCAAGTAGAAGGCTTGCCTTGTCACGGCGGTAATCAACTATCTCTGGCTCTATGTCGATTGCCTTGTCGAATTCATCGAGTGCCTGATCGAACATCTCCATTTCTGAATACGCAGCTGCCTTTTCCCTGTGATACTTTGAGTTCTTGCTGTCAAGCGCGATGGCGGCGTCGAACTCTTTCAGGCTGTCGTCATACTGCCTCTGCTTTAGCAGTGCAGAAGCCTTCTCATAATGATAGGAAGCATTGCTTGAATCGAGGGATATCGCTTCATCGAGCTTCTTCATTGCATCCTTTGTCTTTCTCTGCTTGAGAAGAGACGATGCCTGTGAAAAGTGGTATTCTGCATTGTCTGGATCCAGCTTTATTGCCTTCTCGTATTCCTCCAGTGCCTGATCGAACTTACCCC
>JBMFWM010000036.1:0-16784 GCA_049965275.1 Thermoplasmata archaeon
GTGTCCATGCTGAGGACATCTGCATAGACTGATGTTACGATCAGCGAAGAATGTGCAAGCCATTTCTGTAATACGTTCACAGGAACTCCATCAAGGAGGCATCTTACCGGAAAGGTATGTCGGAACTTGTGGGCATTTATCTTTATTCCTGTTGCCTTCTCCATCCTTGTGAGATATTTATCCACCGTTATCCTGCTTATTGGGAATAGAAGATCCTGGGACTTGCTGTCTATGTGCATGTCTATGAAGTAAGCCATTGTGGCATCTTTCAGTTCCTGGTGCATTGGCAGCACTCTTTTAGGCAGCTTCCTTATGGCATATTCCTTCATCTTATCGATCCTGACGTTCTTTTTCAGTGTAATCATGGTAATGTTTCTAGTGGCCAGATCGAAATCGTTTTGCTTCAGCATGAGTGCTTCGGAGATCCTTGCACCTGTCCTCAGCAGTATAGTTAATAGTAACTTGTATCTGACAAAAAGATCAGATAAGCAATTCAACTGCCGGTTACTATGCCCCTAGATTGTTTCTGGACTTAGTAGATATCAACACTGCGTATATGGAAAGAAGAAGCAATGTAAGAATATCAACTGTTATAGGAAAATTCACACCAAAGATCCAAAATGGAGAAACAATCCCCATCCATGTTATGAGATTGATAATGTTCATGCCAGCTATCACACCAGCAATAATAGCCAAGATACCAATCACCATCCTAATCATAAAGATCTCAGCTAAGTGGCTAACGATTACTGGCATAAATCACCATCCATCAGGAGCAGGATAATATATCACCCAAATGCCCAGAGGTTGCAAAAACATATATCCAACCAGTTAGTAGATTCACTGACGTAAATACCTTGTAAGCCACTTATAGAATCTACTAGTTTTGTGCTGGCCCCTTAAATGATTGGATAACATTTGCTTATGTCTCTATTAATAGATATATGCCGTCTCGAAATCCACAGCTATCCTTTACATATATGGAATACATGTTAAGAGCATGACGATTAGGACAACTTGATCCCGGAGTTCTACTGGACAAATTCTTGGCTCTGAGATGTGTGATATGAAAATATAAATTATTTTTCAATGTTCCTTCAGCGTAAGATAGAAAAAAGATGCAGTTGTCTCCACGATGTGAATTATGGTTCCAACTGCACTTTCCATTCCTGCCATCAACTAAGGCCAAGCGTAAGGGAGTACAAACTCAATCGAGAGATTACTGGTTTGCCGCCTTCTCTGACTTGATGCTGGCCCTGGCGGCGACAAGTATTGCAACAGGAATCCTGAATGGTGAAGATGAAACATAGTCCAGGCCAATCTCATGACAGAATTCAATGGTCTCGGGATCTCCGCCCTGTTCCCCGCATATACCTATCTCGAGATCCTTCCTTGTCTTCCTGCCTCTTTCAACGCCGATTTTCATCAACTCCCCCACGCCGTCCCTGTCAATTGTGTTGAAGGGATCGAATTCAATTATGTTCTGTTCAAGGTACTTTGAGATGAATTTTCCTTCCGCATCATCCCTGCTGTATCCGTATGTCATCTGCGTGAGATCATTTGTACCGAAGGAGAAGAAGTCTGCGTACTCCGCGATCTTGTCTGCAACGAGACATGATCTTGGCACTTCTATCATAGTTCCTAACTTGTAATCGATCTTCTTCGGACCAAGGATTTCGTCTATCACCTTGACCAGCCTTTCCCTGATGATCTTGAGTTCGTTCGGGTGCCCTACCAGAGGAATCATTATTTCGGGAAGAAGCTCACGTCCTTCTGCATCAACCTGTTTTGCCGCTTGCATTATCGCCTTGACCTGCATTTCATATATCTCTGGATATAGCAGGCCGATTCTGCATCCCCTGAAGCCCAGCATGGGGTTGAATTCTTCTAGGTTCTTTACGGTCTCAAGAAGCTTCTTTAGCTCGTCAATTTTTTCCTTCTTTCCTCCAAGAAGAGATCTGGTGTTCTGCAGGTTGTTTATCTCATTTATCAGGGATTCTTTGTCAGGAAGGAATTCATGCAGGGGAGGATCAAGGAGCCTGATTACCACTGGATATCCTTCCATCACCCTGAAGAATTCTACAAAGTCTGCAAGTTGCATTGGAAGAAGCTTGTTAAGATATTTCTGCCTCTCTTCAGTGGTAGTGCTGAGTATCATGCTTCTCACTATTGGGATACGATCATTCCCGAGGAACATCCTCTCCGTTCTGGCTAGACCGATACCTTCCGCTCCGTTTTCTCTTGCCAGCTTTGCCTCCTCAGGTGTGTTGGCATTCGCCTTGACACCAAGTTTCCTGTACCTGTTACACCATGTCAGTATTGTATCGAGATCTTCGGATGTCTTGGCACTTTCGAGCTCTATACTGCCCTTGTAAACAGTTCCTGTTGTTCCATCCACGCTGATCGTGTCTCCTTCCTTTAAGCTGAAGTTCCGTGCCTTAAGTACTCCAGACTTGGTATCAACAGTTATCTCCTCGGCACCCACAACTGCCGGTTTTCCCATTGCTCTAGCCACTACGGCAGCGTGTGAAGTCATTCCCCCTTTCTGTGTAAGGAAACCCTGGGAAAGAGACATCCCCCTGACATCATCAGCGGTGGTTTCTGGCCGAACCAGGATCAGTTTCTTGCCTTCTTTTGCAAGTTCAACCGCCCTTGAGGAAGAGAAGACAACCGTACCGATAGCAGCACCCGGAGATGCAGCCAGACCTTTGGCTAGCTCCACTTCCTTACCTGTCTTCTTTAACTGGGGATGAAGTATAGAATCCAGTATTTCGGGCCCTATACGCATTATCGCCGTCTTTTCATCTATCTTCTTCTCCTTGACAAGGTCTACAGCAATCTTGAGGGCGGCTCTTGCACTTCTCTTTCCAACTCTTACCTGCAGCATATAGAGCTTCCCCTGTTCTATTGTGAACTCTATGTCGAGCATATCCCTGTAATGATCCTCCAGTATCCCGATGAATTTTATCAGGTCCGCGTATGCCCCCGGTATCTCCTTCTCCAGATCAGCAATCGACCTTGGCGTCCTGGACCCAGAGACAACATCTTCACCCTGAGCGTTTGTCAGGTATTCGGCGAATAGCTTATTCTCGCCAGTATTTGGATCTCTGGTGAAAGCGACTCCGGTTGCAGAGTCATTGCCCATGTTGCCAAAAATCATCGCCACGACGTTGACTGCCGTTCCCATCTCATCGGATATCCTGTTTATTTCCCTGTAGGCTTTTGCCCTTTCCGAGTTCCATGACTTGAAGACTGCCTCTATTGCAATCTCGAGCTGCTTGATTGGATCCTGCGGGAATTCTTTTCCCCGTTTCTTATAAATATCCAGGTACGTAGATATCAGTTCACGAAGGTTTTCCTCTGTAAGATCAACGTCGTTTTTCCGTGAATACTTGCTCTTCAAGGCGGTAAGTGCATCCTCGAAATCCTCGTGATGGATGCCTAGAACAACTGTACCATACATCTGTAAAAGGCGTCTGTATGAATCGAGTGCGAATCTTGTATTTCCTGTCAGCTTGGCTATTCCCTGAACAGTGCTGTCGTTCAGGCCGACATTAAGAATGGTGTCCATCATGCCCGGCATACTTATTGGAGCGCCAGATCTGACCGAGACGAGGAGAGGGTTGCTTGCGTCGCCGAATTTCCTTCCAGTGCGCGTCTCAACCTTCTTGAGCGCCTTCATGGCCTGGTCAAGCATACCCTCCGGGAACGCCGATTGTTTCATGTAGCGCCTGCAGGCGTCCGTAGTAATTGTAAAGCCCGGTGGAACAGTCAGCCCAAGATTCAACATTTCAGAGAGACCGGCACCCTTTCCTCCGAGGAGATCAACCATCTTCTGGCTGCCTTCCTCGAACATATAGACAAATTTTCCGTTTTCTGGCATACGTAATTATTGTGAGCTATAAATAATCCTTTTGCCATTGGCATCAGTCACCCAGGATAGTTTCGGAAACAATATCTGCAATGCAATCATGCAGATTCCAGGATGGAAAGGCTTACATTCATGTCATCAAAGGGGAATGTTTCATACCTATACCGCCCGGGAAAGATTCCCTTCGTATTTATGCACGGTCTTGGAGGCACTGGGAACACATGGCTCAAGCTTACAAGTCTCCTCGATGACAGATTTGCCCTGTATTTCCCTGATCTACTATGCCAGGGAAGGTCAGATATCATAGACGAGGGCTGCACTATAGCTGATCAGTGCAGCATGCTGAATGAATTCATTATGTCGCTTGGATCCCAAAAATTCGGCCTTGTGGGGAATTCTTACGGAGGCTGGATTTCCCTAAGATATGCCCTGCAGTATGATCCCAGGCCGGAATACCTGGTATTGATAGATTCGGCAGGTCTGAATCCATCAGTTGGAGAGGGCGATGCTGATCTTTCAGCAGCATTCCTGGACAGGGTAATGATGATGAGCAGGTACAACAGGCGCGATGCAATTAAGAAAATGCTTGAGAATAATTCCAGACCCGATGAGAGAATCAGCACATCCGATCTGAGGAGAATAAGAAGCAAGACCTTGATAATCTGGGGTGAACTTGATTCAATGATTCCACTAAGCTATGGCAGAATGATGCACGAGAATATAAGCGGAAGCGTCTTTCATATAATAAGGGAGGCAGGACATGTGCCGCAGACAGAGCATTATAAGGAAGTGGCGTCGCAGATCATGTCATTTGTTCCCTATTGAATATATGCCAGGATCTTCATTCATCCTCTTCTCGATCAATGGAATTGTTTTCTCCATGTCTAGCGTATATGAAAGTATCGATCCGGAGGCCCTGACCTTCCTTATCATTACACCGCCTTCCTCTTCTTCCAGTATAGTACCGACAGATTCTCCATTCAGTGGCGGGCTGGCTGAGTTGACAGAAATGACGGGAATCCTGCTTTCCAGGGATCTTCCTGTTACGTAGATATGCCACATATCGTGGAACGGTTCACGGATAAGCGACGGGTTTATGAGCAGTCTCGCCCCTTTTCTGATTGCGACCTTTGTGTAATAAGGAAAATCCAAGTCGTAGCACACAGCCACACTGAACCGGATGCCTGATCCATTGAATACTTCTATTTGATCCCCCGGAATGAATTCATTCTTCTCTATGCTGTAAAGAGATATTTTGTCTGACCAGCCGGTAATCTTTCCTTCGCTTATCACAGGAGCGGAATTGTAAAGCTTTCCATTTCGTGATATGCCTAAGCTCCCGGGAACTATGGTGCAGTCATGCTTCCCCGAAATATCGCAGAACATGTCCATTATATCATTAAGCGGACCGGTGTTTTCACCATAACGCTGCAAGATCCACTTTTCTGGAAGAACAACGAAATCCGGTTTTTCCTTTGAAATGAACGGCGATATCCTGTGTCTTATGAGATCCAGGGCTTCGTCATGACTGGAAAGGGACATTTCCATCCCAGCAATTTTTATTTCGTCCAGACTCAAAGCCTCACTCCCCGGCAACATGCAAAATGAGCCGCCAGGTAGCCTCTTCCTTTCCATCGGCAATTATGTCCTGTTTCCCGTCCTTGCCGAATACCTGGTATTCCGTTGTGTTGTCTCCGAATGTCCGTCCTTCCGGCCGGATCTCATTAAAAACGATATATTCCTCTTTACTACCCGGGTTCACAGCTTTCGTTCCCTCATGATCAAGCTTGAATGAAACCAGAGTGCCATTATGCTGGCCCCTGATAGTGTCAAGAAGTTTCTTCCTAGGCTTGAGGGTGATTGAGAGTTCCTTCCCGCTCTCAATTTTCGTGCTTTGCCTGGTAACCGAGAAGTCAGAGAGTGCAGCCGGAACAAAAACGATGTCATACGTATCTGATTTCAGTTCAGCTTTTGTCTCCCTGTAGAAGTCGTCAGTCGAATCAGCCGGTATATCGTTGATGTATGGCGGAAGTGGCTGGTTTGTGTTTCCTATGACCGTAACATGGGATGCGCCGAGCCTGTAAAGGTTCCTTGCAAGCCAGTATCCTGTGGTTCCTGTGGATCTGTTGCTTATAACCCTTACGGGATCGAGTGATTCCTCGCTTCTACCCGATATTACAAGTGCTTTTTTTCCATCCATGTTGCTGTGGTTCAAGGATCTGTATATCTCGTCAATTATGCTTATGTTTTCGGAAATTTTTGCCTTCTCTTCCTCTATTCTGGGAGATACGAACCTGACACCAAGGGAGCTTAGCCTGCGTATGTTATCCACCATGACAGGATTTCTAAGCATATCTTCATGCATTGCTGGAGCCACGATTACCGGCACTCCGTGGCCAAAGGCATAAGCGAACATTAGCGACGGTATTTCATCCGATATTCCTGCGGCCATTTTACCCAGTATATTGTATGTGGCTGGCGCAATGACAAGAACGGTATTCCCTGGATCACTGAAAAGGGAAATGTGTTCAACCCTGCCCGTTATACCTGTAACAGGATCGTTTCCTGAAGCCCACAAGAAGATCTCCGGGCTGATCAGTTTCTGTGATGCGTCGCTCATCGCACATGTGACAGATGCTCCAAGCTTTACTAGATCCCTGACAAGATGCGGTATCCGGTAGATCGATATGCTGGCAGTCACGCAGACAACTACTTTCTTTCCTTCGAGTCTCCTGAAAGGTTCCTGACATTTGTTGCACATAGAACATATCACCGATATATGAACCAGGTACCAAGTGCTGACGAACATAATACATGATCGCTGTCAAACAGGTCTATGCGTACGTATGCAAGTGTCCTCCCTCTTTTTATCAACCTTGCTTCGACGGTCACTGGTCCTTTCGCGACAGGTGAGATAAATTCTATGGAAAGGTTTGTTGTAACCTCGTTAATCACGGATTCTTCATTCATGACGACAAGCCCTCCCGCAAAGTCCATTACAGTTGCAATTGCTCCTCCGTTCATAACCCCTCCAACCCTAAGCAGATTATCTGTGAGTTCGATCACAATATGCACCGATTCCGGCTTTATCGTGCTGCTCAGCAAGGTGAAGGATCTCAGGAAGCCATCTGTTTTCAGCACAGATGAAACAAGATCGTGATCAAGCCGCATCTTTCCATGAGGTTTGCCGGATATATCAGTAATTCGGTATTCATAGCCTTTTTTCTCTGAGGCCTGTTTTTCTTCGTTTATTTAAGGCGTACGCAGATATCATTAGAACAGATGTTATAATCTGAACGCTTCCAAGAGCTATCCACATAAGATAGTAAGAACCGGTGGAGTCTCGTATATAGCCTGATACAGGTGCGCCTATTATAGTTCCAAGACCGAGGGTTATGAGCGCCATTCCGCTGTAAAGCCCGACCTTGCCTTTTCCGGCCATTTCTGATACCGCGGTGACGAATGTACTGTTCCAGCCAGCCGCGCTCATACCCAAAATGATTGAATATGGAAGAAGAAATAAAATCTGAACAGGAACCTGCGAGAGCATTAAGTAAAGAAAGCCGGAGAGAAACATTATCAAAGAGGTGGCATGCCATCGCGATCCTTTGTGTATTCTATAACCTACTCTTGCCCAGAATATCCTGCCAATTATGGCGCCAATCAGAAATGATCCAAGAAGTATTTCCGCATAATACAGCGGGAAGCCTTTTCCCTCGAAATATAACACGTAGAAAGTGAGGCCTGTCTGCTGTCCCCATGAAAGCACTGTGCTGAAGGCACTGTATGTCAGGAGCCTGCGATCCTGAGCTGCAGAAAGGAGGTCAGATAAGTATTTCCTTATGCTGAATCCGCTGGATGGCTTTGATCTGCTCCTCACTGCAACTGCAATGACTACTGAAGTGGCAAAGAGGATCAGGAAAGGCCACCGGATTCCAAAAGTTATTGCAACAAGGGGAAGTATTATGACCGAAGCAATGGAACCGATTGGTACTCCTGTCTGCTTTATTCCCATGCGTCCAATGTGATAGGGGTAATACTCTTCCATTATCAGAGAATTGGTTGCAGGGGTTATATTCCCATATCCAAAGCCAATCAGGAAAAAGCCTGAAAGAAGAACAGGATACGTAGTGGAAAACGCGCACACCATGGATCCACCAGCTATAAACGTGAATGAGATCCTTAATGCTGTCCGGTTTCCAAGCCGATCCACGAAGTAGCCGGATAGAAATGAAACCGCAAGTGAACCTATGAATATCGTACTGGTAATAAGGCCGACTTCCTCCGAAGTCAGGAGATATGCATTTTTGATGTCGGAGGATAGCGGTGAATAGGCAGAATTCGCAAAGTTGCCTATCGCCATATATAGTAGAGATTGTATGGCTATTGGCAGCTTGGATCTAGCCTGTTCCTTTAAAGATCCCGACATTTACACTAAAAGTAAGCACAGCGTTGCTTATATTGATAACATATTCTCCTTACATATCGGAAGAGCAGCGATAATTAAGCGATAAATGCAACTTTTAAGATAAGGATCAACCTAGTTGCCCGAGAATATATATAATCTGGATTCGCAGATTAAAAAACTTGATATAAATACGTCCAATGTTAGGACATGGAAATTAACCCCGAGCTGATGAGCCGAACAACAGATATGCTTAAAATGCTAGGTCTCTCCTCTTACGAGGCACAGGGTTTCGCTGCTCTGGTATATCATGGCGTGGCAAATGCTGACACGGTTGCAGATACGGCAAAAATACCCAGGACGTCGGCTTATAAAGTGATGGAATCACTGGTGCAGAAGGGATTGGCGAAGGAAACGGAGGGAAGACCAAGGATGTTCAAGCCCGAGGACATGGGGAAGATCCGAGGCGATTTTGAGAAAAAGCTGAATGATCTCTTCATCGACCTGAAGAACCTTCAGGATATACTTCCATCGAAAGGTGAACCACAGCTCGTATACACGATATACGGCTCTGCACAGGTTATGGAGAAGCTAAAGGAAATGATCAACCTTACGGAGACTGAGCTATACGTATGTACGCCAAGGGTCAAGGAAATCAGGACTGAACTGAAAAAACAGCTTGAGAACGCCATGAAGAGGAACATAAGGATAGTTTTCGTTACCCCGCCTAACAAAAGGGTACCTCCAAATGTGGAGGTATTCAGGAAGGAGGGTCTGATAGCAACCGATGTCGTGAGTGATCAGAAGCGAGCTATGTTGGCTGGCCCTGATCTTGATGCCTGTGGATATACGGATAATCCTGCACTCGCTTTGCACGTTTACCAGTTCATAAACATGATGCTTGCTTCCGGAAACAAAGAATAGACGCAATTATTATCACCCCAGCGATTTCTGGTTATTATGAACGTAACGGAAAAGATTCTGCTCGGAGGTCACATATCCACATCCGGTGGAATATCGAAGGCGCCGGTAAGAGCCGCAGTTTTTGGCTTCAGGACAATGCAGATATTCTCAAAGAACCAGATGCAGTGGAATGCAAAGCCTCTTCCGGATGAGGAGATAGCCATGTTCAAATCAGAATACACAAAAGTCGGGCTGCGAAAAACCATGTCGCACGCTTCCTATCTCCTGAACCTTGGATCGCCAAACAAAGAGATGAAGGTAAAGGTAAAAGATGCCATGCAGCTGGAACTTAGCAGAGCAAATGTTCTTGGAATTGACTATGTTATCCTTCATCCAGGTTCACAGAAGGACACAACAGAGAGGGCAGCGATAACCCAGATGTCTGAAATACTTGATTCAGTGCTTTCAGCATCAAGTTTCACAAAGGTTCTGATTGAAAATGCGGCGGGCCAGGGATCTGCGATAGGCTACCAATTCAGGCAGATTTCCGAGATCATTGATGGTATTAGTCAAAAGGATATGATAGGCGTATGTATCGATACGTGCCATGTTTTTGCGGCCGGATATGATGTAAAAACACCGGAAGGTTATGCAGAAACTATGGACCGGTTCAATTCTGAGGTGGGGCTGAAGTATCTTCTGGGTTTCCATCTTAATGATTCAAAGAAGGAACAGGGTAGCAGACTGGACCGCCATGAACAGATAGGAAAAGGGCTGCTTGGACTTGATGGAATTAAGAATTTCGTCAATGATAAACGATTCAGCGATATACCAATGGTACTCGAAACGCCAAAAGGAGAGGAAGGCTATGCTGACGATATCAAAGCAATAGAAAGCGTGATGGAGTGACAACATGGAGATAAGAGGCTTCAGGCCATTCATTTTTTCAGGGGACGCTAAAAACTTCTGGTCACCTCCTTTCGACACGATCTCACCTGAAGAAGAAAGGGAGTTGAAAACGCATGAATACAACATTACACACATTACCCTTCCGCATGGCCCAGGATCAATCAATGCTTCCGCACAGACATTTAGATCGTGGGTTGAACATGGTGTCTTATCCCAATTGGAGAAAGATTCCATTATTTTATTGAGACAGAAATTCACGCGAAACGGGAAGCCAAAAGAACGCTTCGGTATAGTTGCCCTTGCAAGAGTATTCCCGGAAGATGGATCAATTAAACCTCATGAGATGACATTCGAGGGACCAAGAAAGAACAGAGAGGAGGTTATGAGGGGTCTTGGCCTGATCCCAGAGCCTATTTTCCTGATATCTCCCGGTAATGCCTTTTTGGATGCCATACTCGCATCATCCAGGAGAGCAAGGGAGATTCATGCCTTCAAGCAGCCAGAAGATGTCGAGAATACAATCTACTTGATAGAGGATAAGAAAGACCTGAAGAATCTCTCAGATAGCGTGATGAAACAGGTAGCCATTGTTGCAGACGGACATCACAGACTAGCGGCGATCAAGGAAATAGCAGCCACAGATCATGGAGGGTGGGATTATGCCATGGCATACATTGCATCATCTGAAGATCCTGCGCTCTTTATTTCCGGAATTCACAGGATTGTGAAAGCTAATATAACGGCTGATAGTTTTCTCAGATCCCTGAAGGAAGCCTTCAATGTTCTGGAAGTAGGATCATTTGATCCGGAGCAGGGGCTCTCTATATACATCAATGGAAGGTTTTATTCAATTGCACCGAAACAGGATTCTCTTGTGAATCATAGCGAGTATATTCACGACCCAGGACTTTTTGTAAAGAAGGCAATACTAGAAAAAATAATTGGATTAGATGCGAAACAGATAGAGACAGGTATAATTTACTCACATGATGTCGATTATGCGATAAATATGGTAAATGAACGGAAGGCAGGAATGGTTATATTGATGCCCGACTGGGACAAGAAGGCGTTTACAGAAGTTGTCTCGGGAGGACAACTCCTGAGCCAGAAATCAACATACTTTTACCCCAAGCCGCCATCCGGGGTCGCTATTTACAGACCGTAAAACATGCCACTGTAGCTCAGCAGGGAGAGCAGCTGATTCGTAATCAGCAGGTCGGGGGTTCAAATCCCTCCAGTGGCTCTCTTCTTAATTTATTAATATTATGTGTTAGATTATCACCAAACCTGATAAAACCTGTTGGATTTGGTCGAACTATCTGGAAGAAATCTGATGTCAGTTATAGCCTACTCCTAACTTTTACTTTACAGCCTACGATAAGGGTGAATCGGTACATAACATAAATTAGCACTTTGATTGTCCTTGGATGAAATAAACGAGTTGAATTAACTCCTTGCCACAATCAAATTAAGAGCTCCCAACAGAAAAGTTAAGATTTTCTCCTGAGGGAAATTCAGGTAAGGCCCCAGCCCCCTGGTAGCAGGGCATGCAGCTTCTCGTGTTCTTCTATCTCGAGCGGATCATAGGACTGGAAATCATGATGGTCGCAATGGAACACCGTCAATTGGCGTTCGTGGTGGTGCACTCTCTTCCAGAAATTACCGGCAGTTTTGCCATGCACCTTCATATGTTCTTCAACATGTGCGGCGTCAGAAGCTTTAAAACCGTGCTCATCGCAGTGATAAGTGGCAATTTTCTTTTCCTGATCATATTCTCTTCTGAAAATGGACATCAGGAATAAGATAATCATCAGATAGATAATATTTTCTAACTATGATTATGGATTGTGATTCCTCTCACAGTTCATGTTTTCCTGTATACTAGAAACGTTCCTGAATACATATATGAAGAATATCATACTGGCAAATCCGGTGGCGGTAGTTATACCCCAGATGAGAACAGGTACAGATGTTATGAAGATAGCCGCACCCCCTAAAAGAGGACCACATGCTCTCCCGATAGAGATAAATCCGTTGTAAATCCCCATATTGCGGCCTATGTTTTCCGGCTTTGAAACTAACGAAACCATAGCGGAACCAGAAGGAAAAGCAAGGTCCTCACCAATCGTTAGGACCAGCGTAGAGATCAGCATACCTGTCAGGCTGGTGTCAAAGGCATACGAGAAAAAGCCAGCAGTGTAGACAAAAGTTCCTATTGCGTAAGACATGTAGTTTCCAATGCGCTTTGTTACCGTGTAAAAAAGGCCCTGGGTGGCAACTACTGCTGCTCCGTTTACCAGGTATATCAACCCAAGTTGAAAGTAGTTCAGCCCACGAAGTATATTCGCGTAGTTTGTTAGAGTCACGGTTTCCTGGGCCTGCACCATAAAGAGCAGGAGTGCTGATACCGAAAGTGCAATGAGTAGTCGATTGTCTGTCCTGAACCCGGCTGCTCTTTTACCACTGAATTTTACTTCCTTCAGGAAAAGTGATATTGTAAGACTTACCGCGCTTGATACTAGTCCAAAAACAAACAGGTAGTAGAATCCAGAATAGAAGATGGCAATACCTCCAACGGCAGGACCTATCCCCCACCCAATGTTATTGCCCACTCTTAGAATTGAAAAACCTTTGGTCTTGATTGTACTGGATTCCGAAACAAGAGCATAAATTGAAGGCATCTGTGAGGAATTCGAGATGGTGAGCGCAATAAAGGTCACGGTAAAGTAAGGGGCGTAATCCCGAACAGATGAAGAAAGAGAGAGCAACAGGTAAAGGAGAGTGGATAACAGTACAGCAAAGATCACAGTTCTCCTGTGACCAAACCTGTCACCTAGCGATCCTGCAAATTTCTGAGCCATTGCTCCAATTGCCGTACCAAATGTTATTATTACAGCGTCTGTCACTACGTTTAGACCTAGAAATGACCTGAGGTAAAGTGCGCTGAAAATCCAGAGCGATGAGAAAGCCAGCCCTCTCATCCCAGACACAGCAGAGGCCACACCTACGTTTTTCAATTAGTCCGGTGAAGCTGAATTAGATAAAAAAGGAAATGTGAGTATTTTCAGCAAAGTTGTTTTTTTCATTTACTAACCAAGTGTGATATTCTCAAAGCCGCTGTTTACGCGATAAAATGCACCAACTATTTGATTTATTAGACCTTATACCAAAGGTATGGTTATATAGAACATGAATTTAATAATACAATTGGGGGTCGATGGAATGCCCGGTGGAAATAGTTTTAATATTGTGATGGCGACTGGAACATCTGAGAAGCTGGTGATGCTTGGCGTGCTCACACAGACAGGTGCAAATCTCGGTATGCCTGTAAGGATATTTGTTACTGGAACCGCTCTGAAGTCGTTCAAGAAAGATGGGTTCAAGGGAAAGCCGGTCATGCCAGCAGGGTTTGAGGATTATATGAAGGAACTCATCGCTGGACTAGACAAGCTTAGGACGGATAACTGGCATAAAATGCTTGAAACAGCTATGGAAACTGGAGACGTGAAGATTTTTGCCTGTTCCCTTATGACTTCAGCTCTTGGATGGAAGAAGGAGGATCTGGATCCAATTGTTGACAGCATCGTTGGGGCAACAGATTTCATGATACAGTCGGGCGGAGGTCAGACAGTAATCATCTGAGGGTTTCATATGACAACATATAACATTGACAGTAAGGGAACAGCTTGTCCTGGTCCGATCACTGATTTGATCAGGGCTTACAGGAAGGCGTCGAATGGTGATATCATAATCCTGCAGGCTACTGATCCCGGTGTGGTGCCGGATTCCAAGGCTTGGTGTGGCATGACAAAGAACGAGCTTGTCAATACTAAGGAAAACAACGGCGAATACGAGGTAACAATTAAGGTGACCGCAAAGAAGTGACGTATCAAGCCGGGGAAGTAGGGTGTTTGTAAAAACAAATTGAAGTCGGTGATAACATATGATAAAAATAGCCATGATTGGTAGTGGGGCAGGAGGGCTTATCACTTCAAGCAAGCTCAGTGCTGAACTCTCCGAGCAGATAAAGCAGGAAAAAGTTTCTATAACGATTTTTGACAGGAAGGAGACGCAGGAGTTCCAGCCAGGATATCTTGAGATTGCGTTCCGTGGTACCAAGCCGGAAAAGCTGAAGAGACCTGCGAATAAACTCATTTCAAAGGGTGTGAGGGTTGTGCATGCAAACTGTGCATCGCTTGATCTTGACAACCACCAGATCATAACAGAAAAGAACCAGGAAAAGTACGATTTTGATTACGTAATAGTTTCGACAGGCTGCTCTCCTGACTATTCACAGATACCTGGACTCAAAGAGGCAAATATGGACTTCTACACAGATGCTGAAGTATCCTCGAGGATATTTTCAACTCTTCAGACAATAAAATCAGGCCGGATAGTAGTGGGAATCGCTGGTCTGCCATATAAATGCCCGCCCTCACCTAACGAGGCTGCTTTCATGGCTGACGAGTACCTCAGGAGACATGACCTGAGAAAGAACGTTGACATAACATTCATAACTCCGTATACAAGGATATATACCGCTGAACCTATAAACGAGGTTATCGAACCGCTATATAGCGAAAGAAATATAGAGTCCAGAACCGTATTCAACACAGACTCTGTGGATCCGGCGAAGAAGGAGATAACCTCTCTCGAGGGCGATACCGTAAAGTACGACTATCTTTTCTTGACTCCGCCGCATAAACCCGCTGAATTCCTGAAGGGAACAGACTTTGCTGATGATGAAGGATGGGTAAAGGTCGACAAGCATGATCTCCATATCACGGATCATGATTATGCCTTTGCCATTGGAGACACCAATAATATTCCAACTTCTAAAGCCGGTGTAGAAGCTCACCTGGAAGGCATAGTGGTCGCAAATAACCTTGCCATGAATGTGACGGGTGAGGGGACAAAACACTTTTTCACAGGCCGCACACAATGCTCGATGGAAACAGGATTCCATCATGCAACATTCGTGGTCGGTACTTACGATCGGCCTGTTGAGAAAATCAAGTCTACCGTGACCAACTACGCTGAGAAGAAGGTTATGGAAGAGATATACTGGGCATCTTTGCATGGTCACTACGAGTGGCTGTTCAAGTACCATTTCAAGAAAGACTACTTCGCAGAGAGCCCCTCTTAATTACCTCTCTATTTTTTTTTAGTCTAAGAATTGACGTAAAAATTTTTCAATCCCCAGCAGATATAATGGACAGGATGATTACCAGGCAAGGGCAGAATAAACTCGACCAGAGACGATTACTGGGCTCGCATATCACGCCTGTAAGTGTCTTTCGGGATTATATCCTGCCTGATCTCAAGCAGCTTATGCCTGATCACATGTTCACGGATCTATTTTGCGGTGAAGGTAATCTTATCCTGCCGATGCTTGATCTTGTCCCAAGATCAGAAAGAACAGACTATTTCAGAAAGCACATATTCATGTGCGACGCAGATCCTGAAATGGTCGAAAAAGCAAAAGTCAATGCGTCTGACTATGGCATTGAACAGGAAGTGCTGGAAACTCATATCACTGTTAGTGACTCCATTTCATCGTATCCCGAAATGAAGGATGCTGGAAAAACTGTACACATCACAAACCCGCCTTATCTATATGTCGGGCACATAATGAAGCATTCAGAGGCCTCATTTCAGGCTTCTTATTTCACCGGAGAGAATGAAGGATACCAGGATCTATACCAGCTTGCGTTGATGAATGATCTGAGACATGGCATACAGAGGATGATTTATGTGATACCAACCAATTTCATTTTTGCAGATTCAGCCTCCAGAAAAATACGTCTGGATTTTCTCACCAGGTATAATATAAGTAAGTGCAGATTGTTTGAGTCAAGGATTTTTCCTTATACGGGGGTAAACGTGGGTATTTTCCAGTTTGATCTTGATCAAAAGGGACAGCACAGAAAAGTCGAGTTTGACGCGGTATTGGAAAATGTGAGTCACAAAGTGAAGAGATTCTCGTTGGATTCTTCCAACGGATTCCGACCTGGGATGGATCTTCTTGAAGAGCGGTCCTTCACGCATGGCGAGAGGCTTAGCGCAAAGTTCTACCTGACCATGGACGAGGTCAGGTCTTCAAGCGGAGAAAGTGAGATTATACTGCTTGATTCAAAGAATTTCAGCAAAGGAAGATATTCAAGATCGACTTTTTTCGTTGATGACAGACTTGATAGAAAACTTCGTTCAAACCCGCTCTTCGTCAGGACCGTGGATACCGGTTCAGAGAATGGGAGGGCCGGCCTTCATGATATCAGGGAGGAATTCGACGCGGACGGCATAGTTGTTTCAGGAAACACTTATCGCACCAACCCTATACAGCTGTTTGTCCAACCTGATCTTACAACGGAAGAGAGCGTGAAACTGATGCATCTTTTCAACACTAAGCTTGAGAAAATGAGATCAGAGAGCGACAGTTCATTCTTGACCACTTACAGGTACAGCAGCAACCCACGCTACATCAGGAAGTATCTGGGACTGAAGCAGGTATCCACAATTATTTCGAGTTTCAGGCGGGAGGATCTCGGTTGACACCGTTTTCTTCCATATATGAATAGTCGGGAAGATCTTCTACATTGAGGTCGGGGTGCTGTAACTGCCATTCATCGAGTGTCATCTTACCAACGTTCCTGACATAGTCAAAGCCAGTTTTACCACATTTAACGCAAGTGAATC
>JBMFWM010000037.1:0-16284 GCA_049965275.1 Thermoplasmata archaeon
TAATACACTATCGTATCAGTGTTTTTGGTTATAATAATTATTCGTGATATGAGGTTCTATTCCTTTATGTAAGGCCAGTTAAGGAAATCCGTTCTTGATGAAGTCAGATTCTTGTCACTGAAACGACTAAATCGTCATCTTCAAGATCAACAAGCTTGACACCGCTAGTGACACGAGAGATCTCTCTGATATCCTTCACTGAGGTCCTTATCGACTTCTCACCCTTTGTTAATATGAGGATCTCATCATCCTCTTTAACGGATATCGCCGAAACAAGTTTGCCTGTCCTCTTATTCTCCCTGAATATGAACACGCCCGAGGTTCCCCTATTATGTACGGGAAATTCGCTTGATCTTGTCCTCTTTCCTATACCCTTCTCTGAAACGCTCATAATGTAATCTGTATCTGAAACAGCAAAAGCTGTCAGTACGGATCTGCCCCTGGGAAGACGCATAGACCTGACGCCGCGGGCCTGTCTGCCCATCGATCTTACATGCATAGGCTCGAATATGGCAATTTTTGCGTCCTCAGAAACAACAGCAATCCTGTCGCCTTTCTGTATGACCTCAATCGCTACAACCGTATCGCCCTCTTCAAGCGTGACGATTCGAATACCGGTACTCCTGACATTCTGTAACTGATCGGAATCAATTTTCTTTATGTAACCGGCTTTTGTCGCAATGAAGATGTGAGAACCCTCAGTAAACGAAGGTATCATAATCCGTCTAACCGTCTCCTTATCCTGCAGCTTCAGGAATGACTGCACGGATATGCCGTTGCTTGTCCGGGCCCTTTTTTCAATCTCGTATACTTTGCCCGCGAAAACCCTTCCAAGATCCGTGAAATATAGTATGTCGTCATGTGAATTTCCAGAAACCGCAGATCTTATCACATCCTCCTTCCATGTGGATGTTATAATCCCCTTGCCCCCTCTTCTCTGCGATCTGTATTCCTCAAGGGGGACCCTTTTTACAATGCCTTTCTCCGTCAATATGACAACGCAATCCTCCTTTGGAATCAGTTCTTCCATCGATCTTCGTGTTATTTCGCCTTCAATGACTCTTGATCTCCTATCGTCTCCATATTTCGTAATGAGATCATTCATCTCGGTAACCAGCATCTTTCTTCTTTCACCTTCATCTGAAACTATTTTCAGAAGATCATCTATCTTCTTCCTGATATTGTCAAGGTCGTCCTTTATCTTCGTTACTTCCTGTCCGGTCAGGCGCTGCAACCTCATGTCCAGAATCGCATCTGACTGAACATCTGATAGGGCTAACTCTGACATAAGCAAGGATTTCGCGTTCTTAGGCTCGCTGCTCGACCTTATTATTTCTATGACCCTGTCAAGATTCGACACCGCAGTAAAGAGGCCCTGGAGTATATGCTCCCTTTCGCGGCTCTTCCTTAGATCGAATTCCGATCTCTTCAGTATTATGTTAAGCCGGTGCTCCACAAATATTTCGATAAGCTGCTTGATGTTGACAGTCTTGGGCTGATTATCCACAAGCACAAGGTTGATAATGCTCACTGTCTTCTCAAGTTCCGTCATCTCATATAGCTGGTTCAGTATGAGGTTCTTTGACGATTCATCCTTAAGCTTCAGTACGACCCTTATTCCGTCCCTGTCACTTTCGTCCCTGATATCTACAATACCCCGAATTTGATCGTTCTTGACCTTCTCGGCAAGGTTCTCTATGTATCTTGCCTTGTTCATCTCGTACGGAATGCTTGTAATGACGATTCTCTTCTCTTCTGTAAGATCCACTTCTCCCCTTACTTTGACCTTGCCTCTTCCGGTAAGATAAGCATTGAGCATACCCTCGTCCCTGTAGACAAGCCCACCACCAGGGAAATCGGGCCCTTTGACAATCTCCATTAGCCTTGCAAGCGTGATTCCAGGATCGCTGACAGTTGCCTTTACTGCCTCGCATATTTCCGTTAGATTATGGGGAACAAGGCTTGTGGCCATTCCTACGGCTATCCCAGATGATCCATTTATGAGGAGCTGCGGTATCTTCGAAGGGAAATATTCGGGTTCCTGCAAGGAACCGTCGAAATTGAGCTTGAATGGAACAGTTTCCCTGTCGAGATCCTGTATCATGTCCTCAGCTATCGAGAGAAGCCGTGCTTCCGTATACCTCATTGCAGCCGGTGAATCGCCATCTATTGATCCAAAGTTACCCTGTCCGTCAATCAGCGGATATCTCAGGGAAAAGGGCTGAGCCATCCTTGCCAGCGCATCATAAATTGCCGTGTCGCCATGCGGGTGATACTTACCCATAGTCTCCCCGACTATCCTGGCGGATTTCTTGTATGGCTTATCATGAGTGAAGCCGAGTTCCCCCATGGCATAAATTATCTTTCTCTGAACAGGTTTCAGTCCGTCCCTGGCATCTGGAATTGCCCTGCTCACAATCACGCTCATCGCGTATTCAAGGTATGAAACTCTTATCTCATCTTCAATGCTCTTTGAATGTATCATAAAATCACGCATCTATATTTTCAACGGTCTTTGCATTTTCCTCGATAAACTTCTTTCTCGGTTCAACCTTTTCGCCCATCAATATTGAAAGAAGTCGTTCCGCATAAGCGGCATCCTCGATCGTTACCTGAAGGAGTTTCCTAGTTTCAGGGTTCATTGTTGTCTCCCATAGCTGGGATGGGTTCATCTCCCCGAGACCCTTGAACCTCTGTACAACGGAATTTGCGCCCATTTTCCTGATGACTTCGTCGACTTCTTTCTCAGAATAAACGTACTCAATTTTTGCTCCTTTCTGCACCCGGTATAAGGGTGGCTGCGCAATATAGAGATTTCCATTTTGTATTATCTCCTTCGCAAACCTGTAAAAGAATGTCAGAAGAAGGGTCCTGATATGTGCACCATCAACATCAGCATCGGTCATAATGATAATTTTTCCATATCTTAATTTGCTGAGATCCAGGCTGTCCTTTATGTTTGTGCCCATGACGGTTATGAGATTCCTTATCTCCTCGTTTGCAAGAGTCTTGATGTCTGCTGCTTTCTCAACATTAAGTATCTTGCCCCTCAGTGGAAGTATTGCCTGATAGTCCCTTGTCCTTGCCTGCTTTGCAGATCCGCCCGCAGATTCACCCTCAACAATGTAAAGTTCGGCTTTCGTCGGGTCTGAAGAGGAGCAGTCCGCGAGTTTTCCCGGGAGATTTCCGCTTTCCAGAGCAGACTTTCTTCTGACTAGTTCCTTTGCATTCCTGGATGCCTCTCTGGCAGCTGCAGCCATGATCACGCGTCTTACTATGCCCTGTGCCACGTTCGGATAACTTTCAAAATATGACTTCAGGTATTTTTCTGTTGAGCTTTGTACTATACCCCTTACAGCGCTGTTTCCGAGCTTTGACTTTGTCTGCCCTTCAAACTGTGGAGCTATGACCTTTACATGCAGTACTGCAACGAGACCTTCCCTGACATCGTCAGAAACAATAGAATCAACGCCTTTCACAAGATCATGGTTTTTAGCATAATCCTGAACTGCCCTTGAGAGGCCTGCCCTGAAACCAGTAACATGGGTACCTCCTTCCACAGTGCTTATATTGTTCACATAAGACTGCATAATTTCTGATGTGCTGTTATTGTACAGGAACGCGAACTCCACAACAGTATCCTCCGTCTCCTCCAGGTTGTAGATTGGCGATTTAAGGATTGACTGGTGTCCCTCACCAAGATAATCCACAAACTGTGATAACCCGCCTTCAAAGTGCATGACCTCGCTTGCGTTTATCCTGTCGTCCTTGATTGAAATGGCAACCTGCGGATTGAGGAAGGCCAGCTCCTTGATCCTCTCAAGGATGACCTGGTATGAAAAATCAACGGTCTCAAATATCTCAGGATCCGGAAAGAACCGAACTATGAGTCCATGCCCAGGATCAAGGTCCGGTGTGATTGAATCAACTACGCTGTCGCCTGTTTTTCCCCAGTCTTCATGCGCAACATGTCTCAGCCCGCCAGTCGGGATTCCTTTCTCAAACTTCTCGTAATAATAGCCGTCCTGCTTCTTTACTACTGCAATCAGTAGGCTGCTGAGTGCATTCACCACGTGAACACCCACTCCATGCAGTCCACCGGTAATCTTGTAAACCTTCTTGTCAAACTTCGCACCGCTGTGAAGTTCGGTGAGAACGATTTCCAGGGCAGGCCTGTTATACTTCGGATGATTTTCGACCGGTATTCCCCTGCCGTCATCCTCTATCTCTATTGAATTATCCTTCCTTATACGGATAAGGATATTTTTGCAGAAACCTGCAACCGACTCATCTATGCTGTTGTCAATAACTTCGTATACTATATGATGAAGACCGCGTGCATCGGTCGAACCGATGTACATACCGGGAACTTTTCGTACCGCTTTTAGACCTTCTAATATCTGAATCTGTGAGGCGTCATAACTTTCCATGATGATAACCTTGGTATATACTAAAAACCTTTATAGATATTAGTTTTTTAATTGCCCAGGTTTAGTTGTTTTCTAACTATAATATTAAAATCATCTCCATCGACAACCAGATCGAGAAGGCTCAGTTTTGCATTCGATGCAAGAGCGGCAAATATATCCTTGCCATAAGGGTATTTTTCCCTGGTGACGAGTATCTTTGCATCCTGTCCCTGATCCAGCTGTATGTACAGGCCCTTCATTACGCTCTTAAGGAAATTGAAGGGGTCACCGCCGCAAGAAACATTTCTCTCGTCATCTATGAGCATATCCAAGTCATTATGATCAAATTTAAATTGCTTTCTCTTTGGCTGGAAGAAATCGCTTTTATATAAGCCTTACATACGTGAATATGACTTTCACGTTCAAATGCAGGGATCTTGGTTATGACTGTTCCTTTGAGTACGAAGCTAAGGAGAGAAAGGATCTTATGCCACGAATTAAGATACATTACAAATACGCGCATAATGTATTTGAGATGCAACCTGATCTGGAGAAGAAAATTGATAGTGCTATAAAGGAGAAGGCATAGTCCAGCCTGGATTATCGGATAAGTAATGTTTACAAGAATTCCAACCGTTCTGAGATCTCAGGAAATAATTGACAAGGCTTTTTCTAAAGCCTCCAAGGTGGAGGAGCCCTACCATCCACACATGGAGGTAAGGATAAGGAAAGAGATACAAGACAGGATATCCAGCATAGAGGGTTCAACCGTTTTTTACCTGAGAAAAATGGTAAAGAAATTTCCGTCCAACGACGCGCTTCATCCTTTTTACAGGAATCTCCTGGATCTGATGTTCGATCTCGATCAGTACAAGATAAGCCTTTCAAAACTTGATCGTACCGCGAGCAAGATTGAGGAATTCAGCACACAGAAGATCAGGCAGTTGAAGTACATTCCTGTCATAGCCGAAATGAACAAGCTTATGCGGGAGTATTACGGCAGGGTCGCGTCGCTCATTGGGGACCTTGACAGTGATCTCTCCTTTCTGGGAAGGTGCAGGGATTTCATGAAACTTGTTCCTGAAATAGAGCAGAAAGATCCGACATTCATCATTGCCGGTATGCCTAATGTCGGCAAGAGCTCCTTCCTCTCAAGGATTACGACCGCGACTCCTCGGATAGCGTCTTACCCATTCACCACGCAGAGCATATACATAGGTTATATGGAACGAAATGGAGCAAGAATACAGGTGATTGACACGCCAGGTATCCTCGATCGCCCGATGCCAGACCGCAATACTATGGAACTTAACGCTATCCTGGCGCTCAGGCACATAGATTCAATCATTATCTTCCTGTTCGACCACAGCCTGGAATCAATTTACGACACCGAGTCGCAGGAAAGATTATTCACCGAAATAGAGACAACGATGAACAAGAAAATGATCAGAGTCCAGTCAAAGCTGGACCTATCTGACGGGAAGAAGGAAAAATTTGCCATTTCCGCAACAACCGGGGAAGGCATAGACGAACTCGTCAACTATATGCTTGAACTTGTATCAGGTGTGTCAGATGCTGCCCGATGAATCCGAAATCAGAAAGATAGCCTTAAGAAATGCCTATATGCACGATGGAAAGGCAGATCTCGGAGCTGTTATAAACAAGATAATGGGACAGTACCCGGATGCCAGAGCCAGAGGCAGGGAAGTCTCTGCGCAGGTCACTGCAATCGTCAGGGATATCAACGCTTCAGACCCAAAGAAGATCATGGAAGAAGCTGTCTCGCTGCTTCCGGAACTTGCAGTCAAGGAGAAGCATGTGCAGGAGCACAGGTTGCCGGACCTTGCTGGCGTCACGGGAGAGGTGAGGATGCGATTGGCGCCATCTCCTTCCGGACCTTTACATGTGGGGCATTCCAGGATGGCGATACTTAACGACGAGTATGTTCGACGGTATGGAGGCAAGCTATACCTGAGGATTGAGGACACAAACCCATCCAACATCGACCTTGATGCCTATCACCTTATACCGGAGGACCTCGAATGGCTTGGTGTCAAGGTCCACGAAATAATAGTGCAGTCCAAGAGGATGAACATATATTACGATGAAGCAAAGAAGCTGATTGAAAGGGGCAGCATGTATATATGCGAATGCGAACAGTCTGACTTCAAGAACTTCAAACTTCACTCCCAGGCATGCCCCCACAGGGATAGATCTCCAGAGACGAATATGGAAGCATTCGAAAAGATGATTTCCGGCGGATACAGGAAGGGTACAGTCTCGGCCGTGGTCAAGACGGATCTGAATCACCCTAATCCGTCAATCAGGGATTGGATTGCATTCAGGGTAAAGGAAGAGACGCATCCCCTGACAGGAAAGACATACTTCGCATATCCCATGATGAATTTCAGCGTTGCAGTCGACGATCATTACCTTGACCTGACGCATGTGATAAGAGGAAAGGACCACCTTAACAACACCGAGAAGCAGTCCTACATATTCCAGTATTCGGGATGGAAGAAGCCCCACTACTATCACTATGGGCTTGTACACATACCTGGTACTATACTCAAGACGAGCATCATCAAGAAAGGTATCAGGGAAGGGGAATACAGCGGCTGGTCAGATATAAGACTTGGTACACTCCTCACCATGAAGAGGAGAGGGTACAGGCCGGAGACATTCAGAAAATACTGGGTTGGCTCGGGAATGCGTGAAATTGATTCCGAATTCTCCTGGGAAATTTTTAACTCCATCAACAGGGAAATTATCGATCCAGGCGCCAGGAGGCTCTGGTTTGTTCCAAATCCCATCAGGTTGAAGATACAGGGCAGCAGTGACCTGAAGAGCAGCGCACCTTTCCACCCAGGTAATCCATCCCTCGGTGAGAGAAAATACCGTCTTGGATCCGAGCCGGAAATATTCATTCCTGAGAAGGACTGGCTCACAATCAGCGAAAATGAGAGATTCCGGCTCAAGGACCTCTGCAACGTTACCCGGACACCAACAGGATTAAAATATTCAGACAATTCTCATGAGGACCTGAAAAAAATCAGAATTGTTCAGTGGACCCCCTCGGACTCATCCGATTTTACCGTGGAAAAACCTGATGGAACCATTGACAGAGGAAAGATAGAGCCACTTTTTTCAAAAGTAAAAGGCGTGTCACAATTCGAGAGATATGGTTACGTCAACATTGATCCCGAAAGGAACGTTGGATATTACCTGCACTAGGCGTTAATTGGATTTTACCTTTACCTTCTCCGGGAAGTTCTTCAATAACATGATCTCGTCAACGGACTTTACCATCCTGAAGGGTATCGAGATTGCAGCTCCATTTTCGACGAGTTCAGGATTACTATGCTCCAGGTAAACACCGTAGATGGAACCGCGATCGAAATCAATGATTATGTCGCTTATGTCGCCTATGTATGTTCCCTTATGGCTGTATACCTTTATTCCGAACAGTTCAGTGATTTCTACCAGCATTTATCTCTCTCCAGCTAGCGCCTGTATCCACATACCTCAAGGAAGTTCAAAAACATTTCCTTGCCATATTCCGTATTATCGACTTCAGGATGGAACTGGACCCCCCAGATAGGCAGTGATGTGTGATGGAATGCCTGTATCCTGCATGAATCTGATGTCGCCGATATCTTGAAATTCTCCGGGAGGCTTTTCACCTCGTCATTATGGTTTTCCCAAACAGTTATTGTATCGGGAATACCTTTGAACAGCTCATTATGCTCAGATATTGTTATCGTATTTTTACCATATTCCGGTACAGTCCCCGGCCCCACTTTTCCGCCAAAGTGGAGTGCTATGAACTGGGCGCCAACACAGATGCCAAGGACTGGAAATGAGTGGTCATCGATATAGGATGCTATATTCCCAAGTTTTGGGAGCTCTGAGTTAATGCTCGGAGCGCCACCTGAAAGAACTATCCCATCCAAACCCTCAAGTTTGGAACTCTCCACCGTATTCGGAAGTATTGTGCTTTCAACACCAAGGTTCCTTAAAACCCTCCATTCACGGTGAGTCCACTGTCCACCGTTGTCGATTACGTCAATCTTCATTCAACTTCTTCTAGACCAAGAGACTTGCTGATCTCCTTGTACCTGTTCCTGATAGTTACCTCAGTAACGCCGGAAACTTTTGCAATCTCCTTCTGCGTTCTCGGTTTCTTCAGGACCACCGATGCGATATAGATAGAAGCTGCGGCAACTCCTGTAGGACCCTTTCCTGATGATATACCAAGCTCAATTGATTTTCTGACTATGTCCTCGCTCATCATGATGGCCTGTTTATCAAGGTCCAGTTTATTGCAGAATTGCGCAACATAAGAATAAGGCGTTGTAGGCTTAATATTGAGGCTAAGTTCTTTTGCGAGGTGCCTGTAAGCCTTGCCGATCTTCTTCTTGTTCACTTCGGATGCCTTTGAGATCTCATCAAGGGTTCTCGGGAGATTCACCATTCTGCAAGCCGCGTAGATGGAAGCACAGACAATGCTCTCTATGCTCCTACCCCTTATCAGGTTCTTCTCGACAGCCTTCCTGTAGACCAGAGCCGCAGTTTCCTTGATATCTTTTGGTATTCCAAGCTTGGCTCCGTTGTCATTCAGCATCTGTAAAGCAAGTGAAAGGTTCCTCTCTGCCGCATTGCTGACCCTGATTCTCTGGTGCCACTTTCTCACTCTATAAATCTGGGCCCTGTTCTTGTGCGGTATCCTCTTCCCGTAATAGTCCTTGTTAGACCAGGATATTTCTGTTGCCAGACCCTTGTCATGACTCAGATACGTCATTGGTGAGCCTGTTCTAGCCCTTCTATCGTCCTGTTCCGAGTCGAATGCTCTCCACTCAGGTCCCTGGTCAATAAAAGAATCCTCCAAGACCATTCCGCAGTCATTGCAAATCAGTTCTCCCCTCTCATAGTCCCTGACCAAATGTTCAGAACTGCACTCTGGGCATCTCTTTGAAACCTTTTTATCATCTTTTTGTTCCATCAGCTCACCATTTCTAAATGTAATCCTGCACGATATTGCGTGTAATATAAAACCGTTTCTATCGTTATTTTTCATGATTATCAGGAACGAGAAACATTTGCCATGAAACTGTGTTCTTAAAGAATGTAATCAGATGCCGTCCCTTTTATACTTTAAGACGCCAGATATGCTTTTCATGACTACTCTCCCTGTTCTGGAAAGGTGTATCAGGTGCGATAATGCCTCACCAAATGCAAAATTTCTCTCCATTTCGTTCATATCGGATAATTGTCTTCCGCGATTCCATGTAATTCTGGATGCAACTGAGAATGCACTTGACCAGCCCACGCATGCGTTCTCTATTTCCATTAGTCTAGAAGAATGATGCCTCTCAATCTCGTCTATTCTTGCTGATATGCCGTCAAATGGACGTCCATGACCTGGCAAACACATCTTGAGATTTCTATTTCTTACTTTTTCAAGGCTTTTCAGGTATTCACCCAGCGTATCCTTTTCCCCTTCGTAAACACCTATGTTTGGCGTTATTTTCTGGAGTATATGATCACCAGCAAAAAGGAGCCCTTGATCCTGGATCAGGAAAGCGATTGATCCCGGGGAATGTCCGGGTACAGTTATGTAAGTTATACCATGATTAAGGCTGGAGTCTTCTTTTATCAATACGTCGACTTTCAAGCCCAGAAATTTTCTTGCTTCGGAACTGAAGGGTAACCCCTTCGTAATCGAGGATTCCTGATCAAGAGGAAACCCGTTCTCGATTGCACGTTTCACATATCTCTTCTTGAAACCATCTGGATCTTCTGCAATTCCAGCCAATATTCTGTAATCCTGTTCCCCCATTGCGATCTGGCACCCAGATCTTTCTTGGATTGCAAGTGATCCTCCCACATGATCAACATGCAGATGGGTCAGCATCAGCAAATCCACTTCATTCACATTGAATCCGGATAAGGCTAGCGATTCAACTGTAGAATCATCCATTCCCGAATCTACAAGGCCGACAAATCCATCAATCCTTATTTCGTATAACGAGGCAGTTTTAAGAGCCCTTATGGGTATTTCCACTTCATGTAATTTGACATCAGCATGCACCAATGGGTATTACCGTTAAGGATTACTTTTTTTCCAATCCTGCACTTGATAAGTTATAGATCAATATCTCGGCGAATCAATAATTTATTGATCTCATATGCATTATAGTGCACAGATCCGAATATTAACGTTTTAATATGAATATTCAAATTTATTATTATGATTTACGCAAAGTATATATATAGACTTTGCGATTCAGGAGGGCGAATGAGAAAGGTCGAGAGACTGTCAGTTATAGGTGACGAAATCGTGACCAGGGCTCAAAGGAGCGACCTCTACGCAAAGGTAGTGGACGACAGGGGTAATGTTGTCGGTAAGATTACTAGGATTCTGGGTCCGGTCAAGTCGCCATATGGCGTAGTTAAGTTGAGAACCAAAGATGCTCTGAATCTTGAGCTGTTCATAAGGGAGTGAAAAAGATGGTGGAAGAAAAGAAGGAAAAGAAAGGCATTGAAAATATTACCAAGTGTCCCGAGTGCGGATCCGTCCAGCTAATCAGGGACTACGAACGCGGCGAGCTTATATGCAACTCCTGCGGGCTCGTTATTGATGATGCATATATCGATCAGGGGCCGGAATGGAGGGCTTTTGACTCAGATCAGAGCCAATCCAGGGCACGTGCAGGGTCACCCATGACTTACACAATTCATGACAAGGGGCTCTCCACAGATATTTCTTGGAAGAACAAGGACTCATACGGTAAATCTATTCCAACCAGGAACAGGGCGCAACTATACAGGCTGAGGAAGTGGCAGAAGAGGATCAAGGTATCGAACGCTGCTGAAAGGAATCTCTCCCAAGCACTTCAGGAACTCGAGAGAATGGCCTCAAACCTGAGCATCCCAAACGATGTAAGAGAGAGTGCAGCGGTTATTTACAGAAAGGCAGTAAAGCAGAACATGATCAGGGGCCGAAGCATAGAAGGCGTAGTGGCAGGATCCATATATGCTGCCTGCAGACTCACGAATGTACCCAGGACACTTGATGAGATAGCATCTGTTACAAGGGTCAAGAAAAAGGAGATTGGAAGAACCTACAGAATAATGAGCAGATACCTCAAGCTGAATATCATTCCATCAAAACCCGACGACTATGTGAACAGATTCTGCAGTAAACTTAAGCTGAGTGCGGAGGCAAAGAAGAGGGCCAATGATATTCTTAAGCTCGCAAGAGACAATGACCTGACCTCTGGAAAGGGCCCAACCGGCGTTGCAGCTGCTGCAATTTACATTGCTTCGCTTTTGACCGGCGAACGCAGGACTCAGAGAAGTGTAGCTGAAGTTGCTGGTGTAACAGAAGTAACGATAAGGAATCGCTACAAGGAACTCACAGAAAAACTAGGATTGGCAGTGGAGCAGGAAGAGCAGTAAGCTTACCTGCCTTCTATTTTTTCAAATACGTCGAAACACCTCAGCAGGTCGTCGATAACATTAACAATTGTTGATATCTTCTCGTCCCTGATGGTAACTTCGACACCATCATTTAACTCAAACGCATCAATTCTTCCATGATTATCCGGCTCAAGGCTTTTTAGGAACTCGCTAGCTTCGTTATTTCCAATCACTATTTTCAGAGATGCAGTTATCAGAGAATTTTCGGACATATAGTTAGAATTGCTTGAAAAGATAAAATAGATTCTAAAATATCCGGGACAAGAGCGGAGGTTGCCGAGCCAGGTTAAAGGCGACAGACTCAAGATCTGTTTTCGTAGGAATCCGCCGGTTCGAATCCGGCCCTCCGCACTCACATCTGTAATTAGACATCACTGATTTTCAGAAAACAACTCATGCTCTTTAAATAAACGGATTGTCAATTTAAACGCGTTTTACCTTGACTTTTGTTGTTTTTATATGGATTGAATGACTTAATTTAGATGATTTGCCCACTTTTCTGGCTTTATTTTTCCATAAGAGACTTTCTCTGCACCTAAAAAGTCTGCGAAATCTTCCACTTTATCCGCAAGTCTGCCTCCAATATTGAGGTCATTCTCGAAACCAGGTTCTGCAAACACTCCGTTGATATTGAGGATCTTCTGTTCTTTTTCAAATTTCGCATCTATTCTCCCTACGAGGTTACTGTCCCACAAAATGGGAAGCACGTAGGTGCCAAACTTCCTCTTTTCCTTTGGGACAAACTGTTCAAGAATGTAATCAAAATAGAACATTTTTTGAGTCCTATCTCTCAGTGTAATCAAATTGTCGAATGGTGAAACCAGGCTTAGCCGAGGCTCCCACTTATCTGAAGCGATGGAGTCAAGTGCCCCAACGTCTTCAGATAACATGTAAAAAGGCTTTGCTTTGGGTTGACTATCAATCTTAACTTTCACTACCTTTCCATCTTCAACCAACTTCTTAAGGGTACCCTTCAGATCTGTATATCTTCCCCTGACAAAGTATCGGTAAATGTCGTACTCTGCAGCAACCCCCAGTGCTCTCAAAGACCTAATGGCTGTGTACTTTTCCAGTTCAACTGTAGGGAAAATCGTCCTATCAACAGATTGCGGAAGAAAACCATCGGTCAGGCCCCAGACATTCTGGTTTGCAGAATGACCTACCACCATGACTTCCCCTGTCATTTGGAGAAGGAAAAGCAATTCGGTGACTTCATTCCCCGAACTCCAACCATCTGAGCTTTTCTTCCTGTTGCCATAATCCTTGAATTGTCCTGTCTCTGCTGGACCTTCTTTCAGCCTCTTTATTACCTTCTGTTTCAGGTCATGATGAGATTGCAGGAATTTACTTGCAGATTCAGCATGGGATGCCCATCCCTTTCTCATGGAATCCGGATAACGCCTCATCAAACTGTAGAATATGGGGTAGTCCTCAGCAAGCACTAACCATGCAATAGGTGCCCAATGAAACAATACTTCTTTGTCGTCCCACATAATCTTATCCAGTTCAGACCAGTCAAATTTGCCAATTCTGCTCCAAATGGAGATTAGATGAGAAGGTGCCACAACCGTGACCGGATCCCACTGAATATATCCAACATTCCTGATTATTGCTTTCAGTTTGTTGTTGAAGGAACCTTCAGGTGTATTACCAGCAAGAAATTGTTTGCGGATGGTTAGCCTTTTTGCAGCTTCCAAAGAGGTTGTAATAGTTTCAGTCTCCATTTTATGTCACATTGAACAGAAGGTAAGATCCATAAAATGGAAAATTCCCTTCTGAAAATATATATCGAAAAGCCTCTTAATAGTTTTTATTGTATGATAACTATTTACTCTAATAGAACTTCAAATATCTTGATGACTTTCACTAGTTCATGGGTTTGCGCTGTATAGGATTCTTTCAGAATAAGCCCTCCAATTTTGCTTCGTCTGGATAACTAGCATTGTGTCAATCATTCCCATCGATTCGGTTTATATCATACTACAAGATCGTAAAATTCTCTGAAAGCCACAGGGGTAAATGATAAAACACAAACAATTGCACCTATCAGGTAGAAACTTCCTTGAAGGGTAAGAACCTGAATTAGGATTCCTCCGATAGTTCCGGATAAGAAGGTGAGGCTGACACCGAACGTCTTGATTACCCCGCTTACCCTCCCCATCATTTCCTGGTCTACAATTTTAATGATTGCTGTGTTTATCACCACGTTGATTACCCCTATAAGAATGCCTATAACAGAAATTATGGCAAAATCCGGGTAAACAGACTTCAGGATTCCTACTAGAAAGATGAGCAAACCAATTGGTAATATGGTCGCTATAGAATATAGACCAAGTTTTCCTTTTGCAGCAGATCCCACGACCGATCCAAAAATTACCCCTATTGTCAGGCTCAGGGCAAGTGTAGTGAAATAAATGGCACTCAATTTAAACTGGTCCTGGATTAAGTAGGCCATGAATATCCCTAGCGTCCCAAATGCCAGGTTTATTGCAAGTATAATTATTACCAATCCTCTCAGCCTCTTATCCTTGAAAACGTATTCAAGACCTTTTCTTATAGAAGAATTCATGTCCTTTTCCGTAGATATGGATGCAGTTTTCTCATCTTTCATCAGGATAATAGGAATTATTGCAACTGCGAAAATTATGGCAAAACTGTAGATAGCGAAATTAAGACCAAGGATCAGGAAGACGCCCGAGATTGCATATCCTAAACCTTCTGCAACTGCACCTAGGCTTTGTGAAAGTGATACCCCTGACTGGTACTGTGTCTCGGTCAAAAACTGCTTCGACCAGCTTGCTGAAATGGAATTCATGACATCAGTTGATAATCCTATGACAAAAGCTACAAAGTATATGGAGAGAGCTTCAATGATTAAATTGTCAACCAGAAGAGCAATAAAAAGGGCGAATATTGAAAAGACTCTTGCGGCAGAAACCACAAGTGCAAGACTCTTCTTGCTTGACAACCTATCCACATAAGCACCGAACGCGAAGCTGAAAAGGAGCGGCAACACTGCCATCCCATCGGCCAGTCCTGCAAGTATTGAAGATCCTGTTATAAGCAATGCAATCCACAGAACCGCTATCTGGAAACCAGCAACACCGGTTCTTGAGATTCCACCCGTTGCTACAAGAAGTCTGAAGTTCCTGCTAAAACGCAGCTTATGTTGGCCTAGCGAAGTGCCGGATTCAGTCATGTTGGTTACCCACCCCGTTTGTCCTTCTGGGCAAATCAAACAAGGAATTCTTCCATTCTTTGTCAAATGGAACACACTTATCAGCGCTTGGTGAGAAAAATAGCATTTCAACTGTAGTTGATGAAATATCTGAATGCATATAGCTAATTTGGTTATACATATATATAGTATTTAGTCGTATTAATAACATTCATACGTAAAACTAAAATTGATATATTAACTTATCTGTATGCATGTCACCTAATCGATACGAAATACTTACTGAGGTATACAGGAATCCAACAAAATTCAGGATAATTCTACTTCTCAGTGAGCATCAGAGAATGACTGTAACTGATATGGCAAAGTTGGTGAAAGTGAGCAGATCAAACCTTTATCATTTCATAGCTCAGATGGTTAAAGAAGGCGTTGTAGAGGCTCCCGAAGTAGTACCTAGAAAGAACTATGTTGAAAAATTTTATCGCTTGAACGAGGAAATGTTCAAAACCGAAGATAATAAGGAGTGGGAGAAACTCCTTCTTATTGCAACCCCAAAAGAAATAAAGGAAACTGTGAGTTCAATATTGATGGGTTACTCAATGATCCTGAACTTTATCGCAGACCGGATTGCCGCTTCTGGAGATGACGATACAGAAAACCTGAGAAAGTGGCTGATAGAACAAACTCCTTACACTTTAACCTATGCAGTAATGTCAAAGAAGACTTCAAGCAGAGTCAATTCGATCTTAAAAGAACTCTGGCATGTATTATCTGAAGAAACTGAAAAAAATAGTAACGCTGATTCTACTGCATGGAGCCGTCTTTTGCTTGTATATTTGCCGATGCTTGGCACAAAAATTTGAGTGTTTACGCAAGATTTTAGTTAAGGATACGACGTGCAGGTCTTACGGGGGCTGCTTAAGGGGAACTCAACAGAGTAAATCCCGCAGGCTTAATTGAAAACAGTGCATTGACTTAATTCCATATAACATATCCTGCAAGCCACTGGGTATGTCTTCTAAGTTACCAGATAGAAGTCCCTTCGCTGACGTCTTCTTTATAATTTGTTTTAAAGCCTCGGAAGTCGCACTTCCAATGCCACTCTTGTCGGGCCAGATTCCGATGGGGTAAAAGGTGAGTTTGCCGTCTAAGCAGTATGTGGAACCTCCTACTATAAGGAAACCATCATGCATCAACGTCATTTCCTGTCTCTAG